>CATLEQ010000035.1 GCA_949915905.1 uncultured Lachnospiraceae bacterium
CCTATATCGAGGCACATTTGTCCGAGGACTTAAGCGTTCGAGAAAACGCCGACATCGCCTATGTAAGCCCCGACCATTTGACGAGGGTGTTCAAGAAACGGTTCCAGAAGACGGTGAAAGATTATATCACATGGAAGCGCATGACGCTGGCGGGGGAGCTTTTGAAAAACACGAAAATGACGGTGACGATGGTCTCGGACAAGGTGGGGTTCAACAACTACTCGTATTTTGCCGAGCAGTTTAAACGGTATTACGGCATGATACCGAGGGAATATCAGGCGAAATACCGAAAGCGCGAAGACACGGGGACTGACGGAAAGCGTGGGGACGGTGGGCGTGTGAATTGACAAGGTGTCGAAGGAAGTGTGCGTGAACGAAGATGGGAAAAAGGAAGACGGAAAAAGGAAAAGCGAAAAAAAGAAAAGCGGAAAAATGGGAGGGGCATGCGCGCCGGAAAGGAGCGGCCGTGATGATGTCCTTGTTCATGGTGCTTTTGTTGGTGGCTTGTCAGGCGGGAGCGCGGGAGGCGGACATGTTTGGGAACGCGGGGCGGCAGGAGGAGCGGGAGGCGGCATCGGGCGAGACGGCCGGAACCGGGGAGAAGACTTCAGGGGGCGTGAGAAGGACGGCGAATGTCGAGCGTGTCGTGTTCACGTACCAGACCATGGACGGCGACGTGATGGACGAGTTGGACGAGGTCATCGAGGAGATTAACGCCATCACGGTTCCCGAGATCGGCGTGGAGGTGGAGGCACTCAAGGTGAATGCGCTGGAGGCCTTTACACAATATTTTACATGGATTGGCAACGGGGAGACGATTGACTTGATGATGCTCAATTATCAGGATATTACGACGTATGTCGACCGGGAAATGTTGCTGCCGATTGACACATATCTGGAAACAGCGACACCCGACATCAAGGGTATCATCGAAAATGAATACAATCTGGCGGGCGGATCCATTATCGACGGGAGAACCTACGGCGTGAGCGTGTATTCATATTTGGGGAGCGGTGGCGGCATCTGGATGGAACGGAAATATTTGCAGGAAATCGGCATCGAGTATGAGGAGAAGCACATTTACACGTATGAGGAGTTGACGGAGATTTTCGCCGCGTTGAAAGAAAAATATCCCGATAAGTACCCGTTGGGGCAGATTACTTCGCAGGGAGTCGGGTCAACGTTTAGTTTTTATTCTGCCGACCAGCACAAGGTGGGGGATTCCCTTGGCGCGACATATTCGAGCGGCGTGCTTAGCGAAGAAGGCGGGACGAAGGTGGTGAATTTTTATGCCACCCCGGAGTACTATGAATTTTTACTTTATATGAGAAAATGGTACCAGGCGGGATACGTTTATCCGGACGCGGCAATTAGTGATTATAGCACGATATCGTTAACGGAAGAAGGCGTGGTTTTGTCATATCCGATTACCAGTTCTCCGGGTTTCGTGAGCGGAATAATGGAAGATGCCGTCTGTCTGCGCACGAGTAAAATCAGTGTCGGCGTGCAAGGGCCGCGTTCGGGTTTCTGGACGATTCCCGTGACGAGCGCGCATCCCGAGGCGGCGATGCGCTTTCTGAACTTGATGTATGCCGACGCGCGGATTAGCAACCTTCTCACTTATGGAATTGAAGGCAGGCATTATGAGGTGCTGGACGAGGAAAATAGAACTATTCGTTGTCCGATTACGGACGAAGGCGATAATATAAGCTTTTACAATATGTTGGGATTGTATGGAGATGTGCACGAGATATATTGGAACGGGAGCGCCGAGGTAAAGCGGGCGCGGATTGAGTACGAGGCGGAGGCGATGGAGTATCGCACGGGCGTGGAGGGTTTTGTTTACTCCACGAAGGAAACGAGCGGGCAGATTGCGGCGGTGGACAAGGTGGTGGAGAGATATGTGCCGTTTTTAGAGAGCGGATGCCTGGATTTGGAGATGTATTATCCGCGGTTTTTGGAGGAACTGTCCGAGGCGGGGATTGACGAGGTCATCGCCGACAAGCAGGCGCAGTATGACGCATGGCGAGGTGAGGAGTTATATTAGCATAGGTTTACAATAGTAAAGGCGTACGGATGGCATGTTTTTATCCGTACGCCTTTATTCCCGCGAGCAACGAGCCAAAGTCATGCCCCAGGGCACTTTCTCTTGCCGTAAGCGGCAATTCACCTTATGCTTCAATCACGACGGTGTTCATCGTTTTTCCAGCAATATTTAACCGAATAATCTGTCCCTCCATACGCACCGCGTAGGAGAGATCCTCGTCCGTGCGGTTTAAAAGCTCCAACACGATTGTGCCGTCAGGATTTTTGGCGGCGGTCATGTCCACTTTGTCATTGCAGCGGGAGAAGGCGACGCGCTTCGCGCCCGGCAATATGTGGCGGGAAAAATGTCCGATATAGTCAAAAGTAATAGTCTTGCGGTAGGTGCCGTCATCATTCGCGCACACCGGGGCACCGAAGCCCATGGCCACATGGCGGGGGCCGCCGTCCTTGTCCACGCATAGGTTCCAGTCAATCCAGCGGTTCATTCCGGCGTTCAAGCCGCCGATAATGTCATGCGCGTAAGCCACGGCATCATCGTATTCGACGGTTTCCGGTGATTTCGTGCCGCCGCCCATGAAGGAGGCCAGCATCGCGCCCATGGCCCCGAGCGGTGACTGTCCCGGCGGGTGCAGGGCGCAGCATTCGCTTGACATCAAAGTCTTTCCGGGGAAAAGCTGCCGTGCCAGGTCGACCGCCTCAAAATGGTCGCCCGAATACCAGTGGAAAGCGATTCCCTCAATCATGTCCGACGTTTCTTCGTCGATGATTTCCCCGGCAAATTCCACGATTCTCTCTTTGTTATGATCCCAGATGAAGATGCCGATTTTGTCGGCCAAACCGCATTCCTTGAAGGCCGGGTACAGATGGTCTTTTAAAAATGCTTTCTGTTCGGAGGCGGTCCAGACGCAGCTGTCCCAGTTGGTGGCGGCGATGGATTCGTTTTGCAGGGAGAGCATCGTCACCGGCACGCCCTCGTCCAAATAAGCCTGAATATATTTGCAGAGGTATTTTGCCCACGGGGTGTAATACTCCGGCTTCAAACTGCCCCCGTTGCAACGGGACGGCGTGTCGTAGTCCACCGGTTCCATTCCCATGAATCCGCCGTAGACGGAGGCGTCGTTCTTCGGCCTGGCCGGGGGTGTCTTCCACTGCTTTGGCGGCGACCAGGGGCTTAAGAGGACGGAAATCGGTTCGGCCGCGACTTCCATCGCCTCTTTCAGAACCGGTAACATGTACATCCGGTCGCGGTCGATGGAGAACGTCTCGAATTCCGGGTCGGCGATGGGGTCTGCCACCGCCGCGTACTCTTCTAATGAGTAATCACAGCTGTCGATGTGCATGCGGGTAAACTTGTAGCGTTGCCCGTCCGCGCCGAAATGTTCCTTCAAAAATGTATGCCGCGTCTCTGCATCCATTTTGGAAAGCAGGTAGCCGACGGTTTCGGTGATGGCCCCGCCAAAGCCCTCGATGGTTTGGTATTCTATTTGGGGGTAGACGTTTAAGACGCCCGACTCCAAATGCTTTGGCTCGTCAGCCTCGGCCGTGACCGGAATTTCGCGGGTCGAAGGGACGGTCTTGCCGTTTACGGAAAACGTGGTAAATTGCTTCGCTTTCATGTGAAAACCTCCTTGTAAAATATTGATAGTTATACTATACTGCATTTATGAAGAAATTTCTTGCCGTATGAGGGCAAAAACTTCCAGTATCCTATCAAAAAGAGACGGGGGATTCAGATGAAAAAGAGGGCGGACAGGCAGGAGTCGGGATATTATGAGATTCGTCGGGAGAATTCGGAGCGAGAGCATTTGCTGGTATCAATTATCACGGGAAATGTCATTTATAACGCATTGCACTGGCACGACCATCTGGAAATGATATATTGTATACATGGCAGTTTTTGCCTGCGGGTGGAAGAACAGGTTTTCCACATGGGCGCGGGGGACTTTCTTTTAGTCAATGGGCGGGACAGCCATGAGATTTTTGACGGGGAGAAGGACGGGCTGCAGATTATCGCGTCCATTTCGCCGGAAAGCCTGCGCAATCCGGGGCGGCGCTACCTATGTCAGACGGTCGGAACGGGGGCGATGGACAAGGCGGATGAGCGGGCGGTACATTTGCGAAAATTGTTGGGAAAACTGGCATATGACATGACTCCGAATTTGCCCGGGGAAATGATGATGTCGCCTGAAAAAAATATGACGATGACGGATAGGAGATGTCTGGCAGAGAAAGTTTATGAAAATTTGCTGGACTCCGATAGTGACTGGTATGGTTATCTGGCGTGTTGCTATCAGCTTTTGCAGGTACTTTCCAATTTTTGGAACCAAGAAAAAAAGGTGGCCGGACGCGATAAAAATGAGGATTTCCGCCGGTGCATTTCTTACATTCATGAGCACTATCAGGAGGAACTTGGCATCGAGACGCTGGCGCGGGTGATGAACGTAAGCGAACCGGGGGTGTATCGCATGTTTCAAAATAAGTTGTCGGTAACGCCGACCACGTATATTCACATCATCCGTATTCGCATGGCTTGTGCGTTGTTGAATCACCCTGAGCGGAAGGTGGCGGATGTTGCCTTTGAATGCGGATTTTCGAGCTTGAGCAATTTTTACCGGACGTTCGAAAAGCATATGAAAATGAGTCCTCGAGAGTATCGGAAGAGGACGGCGGACACATTTGAACTTCCCTTTTCTGAGCTTTCTTATCAGAGCATCATGGACGCAAATGTATTTCAAAACTTCTTTGAACTGCCTTATGAAAGAGAAGTCTTTTTGGAGCTTGACGGCGGGATGGCCGGAGGGGTATAAGAAGTCGGTTCTGTGTAGGTTTTGGTCGGAATCATGGGATTCTTTTTTGATGGATCATGCTATCATGTAAACATAAGGCGGCGAAGGCTGGGAAAACCTGGGAGATCAAAACGTCTGGAACGAGGCATGACGTTACGGGAGGTATTTATGTTAAATCAATTATTTGCATATGACGGGATTGTTTCACGGTTTTTACAAAAATTTTGGAAATGCTTTGCGCTGAATTTATTTTTCTTGTTGGGGTGCATCCCGATTTTGACAATCGGAACGTCCTTTACGGCGATGTATTATGCCATGCAAAAAAACGTGGCGGACGAGCGCGGACATATAACGGCCGTTTTCTGGGACGGGTTTAAGGGAAATTTAAAGCAATCAGTCTTGTCACAGCTGGTGTTTGCGGCATTGGGACTCCTATTTGCGGAGGACATTTACTTTTTTTACCATCAGATGAAGGCGGGCAATTCCATCGGAATGCTGTGGGTGCTGTTTGTGCTTGTTTTTGTCCTATTGGTATTGACGGCGATTTATACTTATTGTTACATGGCAAGAATAGAAAATACGCTGAAAAATACGATACGGGATTCTTTTCTCATCATGTTTCTGCACCCGGCGCAAAATTTGAAAATCGTGGTTTTGCTGGCGGCGGGAGGTCTGGCGATTTATCTGTTTCCGCCCGCATTGCTTTTCGTGCCCGCATGGATTTGCTTTTTGATACGCAAAGGGATGGAGGCCGCGTTGGAAAAGTATATGGTAAGGTCGGATGAAGAAGGGGAGAATCGAATATGTTGACGGTTTTGCGTGGTAAATTCAAAAAAGAACAAGAAAAGATGCGCGGCATGACATGGAGGCAAAGGCTCGGATATATCAAGGACTATTATACGGCTTCCTTTGTCGTGCTGTTGCTTATCGTGGTGACGGTCGTGGCATTTGTACAAGGCTGGCAGAATCGGGAAAATGAAAGCTTTTTAAATTGCGCGGTGTTGGAATACACAGGCATATATTCAGGGATTGAGCAGGCCGGGGAAACGTATCTGGCCGGGCGGGACGCACAAGGCATTGTCGTATTTGATGATTCGGACATCACGACGAGGGGGCTGGAGACCGGACATGATTTTCAGAAGTTTCAGGGATTGAGCGCGCAGCTGTCCGTCGGGGACGTTGACATTATTTTCCTGACGGAAGAGATGCTTTTATTTTTGCAAACAAAACGTGATGGTTACTTTGTGTCCCTTGCGGAGGTGTATACGCCGGAAGAGTTGGAGCGGCTGGGGAAAGTGGTGTATGAAATCGCGGATGAGAACGGGGTGCGTTATCCCGTGGCCATCGACGTGTCGGGATGGGAGGCACTTGACGGGCGGGTGACGGAAGGAATCCCTTTGTATGCGGCAATCGTGGCCGGAGGGGCGCATAGGGAGAACGCGGCTGGATTTTTGTGGAAGATGAATGAAAAGGGCGGCGTACGCTAAAAGTAATAAAAGAGTCTCATAGGTTGTTACTTTTTACTTGTAATATCAGGAAAGTATGTTATAATTGATTAAAGCAATTAATTAATTGTGGAAAATTCCAACTATGCGGTTGGAAAAATTTCCACGGATTGGGTATGGAAAAGAGGTGGGTGTCATAGTCGCGACGGAACATGTTGGACAATGGAGGATTGCAATCGGCGGGGGCGAGGCCTCGTTCCCGATGAAGCGAGGGAGTTTCAAGTACAAGGATAAGCTGAAATGGCGCGAGGAATTGTCCGTGGAGGAGGTGCAAGCCGGGCGGCAATTTGTTTTGCGAGACGGCCGTGGCGAGGAACAGGGGAAGCTATATGTGACGGAGCGGGACGGGCGATTCCATGTGCGCATGGAGTTTGTAAGGCAGGATGTCAATCGTTACTGGCTGACGTTTCCGACGGGATGCGAGGAGCATTTTTACGGCTGCGGCGAGACGTTTTCCAAGTTTGATTTGAAGGGCGAGAAGGTGCGCGTTTGGGTGGCGGAGCACAAGAACACCGAGCGTATCAGCAAGAAAATCATTGCGGAGAAGATTCGGGGCAGGCGGCCGGGGCAGGTGTTGGATTTTTCAAAGTATGAGTCGTATTACGTGCAGCCGACGTTTGTGTCCAGTGCGAAATATTTCGTCCATGTGGACGGCAGCTCCTATATGGAATTTGACTTCCGAAAGAGTGGCAGCGTGACCCTTCACTTTCGGGAAAATGCCGAGATTATTTTCGGGGAGGCGAAGAGTTTCGCGCAGTTGTCAGGAAAGCTTGGAGAGTTGCTGGGGCGGCAGAAGGAATTGCCGGACTGGATTTATGACGGCGTGATTTTAGGAATGCAGGAAGGCACCGCCGTGGTGGAGGAGAAGCTTAAGCGGGCAAAGGAGGCGGGCGTTCGTGTGGCCGGTGTCTGGTGTCAGGATTGGTCGGGCTGTCGGCGCACCGGGTTTGGCTACCAGGTGATGTGGAACTGGGCATGGGATAAGGAGCTTTATCCGGATTTGCCGGGGAAAATCAAAAAATGGCGGCAGGAGGGCGTGCGTTTCCTCGGATATATCAATCCGTTTTTGGCGATTGAAAAGGAATTGTACCGCTATGCCGCAGAGCACGGATATTGTGTGAAAAATAAGGATGGCGAAGACTATCTGGTGACGATTACCACGTTTCCGGCGGCGATGATAGATTTTACGAATCCTGCCGCCTATGAGTGGTATAAGGGGCTGATTAAGGAAAATTTAATCGGCCTGGGGATGTCCGGGTGGATGGCGGATTTTGGGGAATATTTGCCGCCGGACTGTGTGCTTTACAGCGGGGAGGACGCGCAGCTTGTCCATAACCAATGGCCTGCCATCTGGGCGCGGATGAATACGGAGGCCATTTGCGAATGTGGAAAGGAAGGAGAAATTTTCTTCTTTACGCGGGCGGGATTTACCGGTACGGTGGCCACTTCGACGATGATGTGGAATGGCGACCAGCATGTGGATTGGTCGATGGACGACGGTTTGCCATCGGTGATTCCGGCCACGTTGTCACTGGCGATGAGTGGGTACGGCATCACACATTCGGACGCGGGCGGCTATACGACAATCATGCACATGACGAGAGGGCGGGAGCTCTTAATGCGGTGGGAGGAGATGAATGTATTTTCCCCGCTTCTGCGCACGCATGAGGGAAACCAGCCATCGCGAAACGCACAGTTTGACAGCAGTGAAAACCTGCTGAAGCATTTGGCGAACATGTCCAGGCTGCATGTGGCGTTAAAGCCGTATTTGCGGCAATGCGTACGGGAGGCGGCGGAAAGTGGCGTTCCGGTGATGAGTCCGCTGTTTTATCATTATGAGGAAACGGCGGCTTACAGAGAAGCTTACGAATATTTGCTGGGGCGGGAGATTTTGGTAGCACCGGTGTTATCGGCGGGGGCGCGGACGAGGACTTGCTACCTGCCGCAGGATGAGTGGGTGCATCTTTTTACCGGGAAAAAATATCATGGCGGGGTACACGAGGTGGCCGCGCCGCTTGGATGCCCGCCGGTGTTCGTGCGCGCGGGTTCCGGAGTGCGGGAGGAGATTGTAAAACGCATGCGTGCTATGAAGTAAGGATGCTCCGCTATGGAATTGTCGTTTTTTTAGCAGTCCCATGGCTAGACTCGAAAAGCGGGAAGGAGAAATCAAATGAATGAGAAGAGATTGACCAAAAAGAACATTATCGGTTATGCGTTGGGAGACACGGGCGGCGTGCTGGCGTTCGGCGTGGTCGGCTCGTTTTTGCAGATGTATTATACGGACGTGCTACATATTTCCCTGGCCAAAATCACGGTGCTGATGTTGGTGGCGCGTATCTGGGACGCGATTAATGATCCTTTGTGCGGGGCGTTTATCGATTCGCGCAAGCCCACGAAATACGGACGGTTTCGGCCTTACGTATTTTGGCTGTCGTTCCCGATGGCGTTGGCGTTCATCCTGGTGTTTGTCAAAATCCCGGGATTGTCGGAGAACCAATATCTGATTTACGCTTACATCACCTATATTTTCTACGGCATGATGTACACCGGCGTGAACATTCCATATGGCTCGATGGCCTCGGTCATGACCGATGACCAGCGGGAGCGTTCGACGCTTTCCGTGGCGCGTTCGTTCGGCTCAGGCATCGGCTCGCTGCCAGGACAGATTCTGCTTCCGCTGTTTGTCTATTCTACGGCGGTGGACACGGGCGTAAAATATCTTGACGGCAACAAGCTTTTGGGCGGCGTGGTTTTGATTGCCGGATTTATCATTATCATTTACATTGCCAGCTTCAAGATGACGCGGGAAAATATTGCGCCCCCGGCAAATCAGGAGAAGGAAAACATGCTCAAGGTGATGGGACAGTTGATGCGCAATAGGGCGTTCGTGACATTGTGTATCGCCTCGTTGCTTTTGATTGCCGGTTCCATGTACACGCAGACGATTTTTAATTATCTATTTAAAAATTACTTTAAGCAGCCGGGATTATTTTCACTGGTAACGGTATTTACCTATATTCCGATGCTGGTACTGATGCCGTTTATGGGCAGGCTGGTGGTGAAATTCGGAAAAAAGGAAATCTGTTCCTTTGGCAGCATCTTTGCCTCGCTGGCGTTTTTGGCACTGTTTTTCATCCACACGGAAAACCCGTTTGTGTTCCTCGGCTTCGTGTTGGTCAGCGGCTTTGGCGTGTCATTTTTCACGCTGGAGGTGTGGGCACTGGTGACGGACGTGATTGACTATCAGGAAAAACTGACCCATCGGCGGGACGAGGGCACGAGTTATGCCTGCTTCTCGTTCTTTCGTAAGCTCGGGCAGACCCTGGCGGGAATGGGGGCTTCGGTGGCATTGGCGGCTATCGGTTATGTGACGGCGGAAGGCGTGACGGAGCAGACGGTAGAGGTCAATGAGGGAATTTACGGAATCGCGACGATGGTTCCGTGCGTAATTTATTTGTTGATGTTTTTGTTCCTGCGGTTCGGTTATCCGCTGACGAGGAAGGCGATGGAGGAATTGAAAGAAGAATTGGGGAAAATCCGGGCGGCAGAATAAGGAATTGTTCCTAAGTGTCGGTGACAAAGTGGAAGAGCGGAGGTATTTTATCATGAAATATTTTTTGGACAGTGCAAAGTTGGATGAGATTAAGTATGCATATGAGAGCTTTGGGATTGACGGCGTGACGACGAACCCCAAGCACATCATGTTGAGCGGGAAGCCGTTTTTGACGGCGATAGAGGACATCGCGAATTGGCTTCGCAAGGAGAATCTGGACGGCTATGAAAAATTTCCGGTATCAGTGGAAATCAACCCGCATATTGACAATGCGGACGAGATGTGTGCTGAGGCGGAAAAGATTGCCGCCATCAGCCCGAATTTCGTCATCAAGATTCCGGCCACCGAGGCGGGCGTGAGTGCCGCGAGGCGGTTGGAGAAAAAAGGGATTCGCACCAACGTGACGTTGATTTTCTCGGCGGCGGGAGCCATCCTTCCGGCAAAGAACGGTTCTTTGTTCGTCTCCCCGTTTATTGGCTGGAAAGAGGCGAACGGCGAGGACTGCCGGGCATATATCAAGGATATCGTACAGATTTACAAAAATTATGGATATTATGGAAAGACGCAGATTATCTGTGCCGCCATCCGTACCCCGAAGCAAATCGTGGATTGCGCGGTGGCGGGAGCGGACATCGTGACTTGTGGACTGGATGTTTACAAGGAGTCAATGAAACATGCCTATACACGGCAGGGAATCGAGACATTTTGCGAAGCATGGGATAATACGGCAGGTTGAAGCCGGGTCAATCACCGTGCTGATTGGCTCGGAGGCTATACTTGAATCTAGCGGTAATACGGCGAAGGAGGCGTAAGAAAATGAAAATTGGGTTTATCGGACTCGGCATCATGGGAGAGTCCATGTGTGAAAACGTGATTAAAAAGCATGACGACGTGGTTTATGCCTATGACGTGGTGGCGGAGAAAACGGCAAAAATGGCCGCATTGGGAGCCGTGCCTTGTGAAAGCGCGTCCGAACTGGCGCAAAAGAGTGACGTCATCATTACCATGGTGCCAAAGTCGGAACATTCGCGGGCGGTTTATGAGGGAATTCTAGACGTGCTTTGCGAGGGGAAAACCTGCATCGACATGAGTACCATTGACCCGTCGGTCTCGGTCGAATTGTCAGAAAAGGTGAAGGCGACGGGGGCACGGTTTATGGACGCGCCGGTGGTCAAGTCCAAACCGGCGGCCGTTGCCGGAAAGCTTGGCATCTACATGGGTGGCGACGAGGAGGTTTGCGCGGCGATGGAACCGATTCTTTCCTATATGGGAGAACATGTCGTGCGCATGGGCGGCAATGGAAAGGGACTGGTCATGAAAATCTGCCACAATGCATTGGTTTCGCAGATTCAAAACGGAGTCAATGAAACAATTACCCTGGCGGCGGCCAATGGTATCGGCGTGCAGGAGTTTGCGACGGCCGTCTCTTACGGAGGAGGACAGAATTTTTATCTGGATTCCAAGAAGGACGCAATTGAGAAGGAAGACTTTGCGACGGCTTTTTCCGTGGAAAACATGTATAAGGATATCAATATTTGCATGAATCTGGCAAGACAGTGCGGCGTGGAAATGCCGGGCGAGGCGAATGCCAAGGCGGTTTATGAGCGCGTCATCGAGGCGGGCTGTGCGAAGGAGGATTTCTCGGCGACCATCAAGGCCGTGCGCGGATAATGGTATGGTACGTGTGTTTTGGTTTTACTTCGTCATCTTTTTGGCCAATGTCATACAAGGGATTACCGGATTTGCCGGAACGGTGCTGGCGATGCCGCCATCCATGGCCCTGGTGGGATATGCGACGGCAAAGCCGGTCTTAAACATGCTGGGGCTGTTGGCGGGAATCATGGTATTCGCAGGTGATTATAAGCGATGCCGCGTGGAAGAGGTGAAACGAATCCTGGTGGTGATGATTCCCGGGATTTTTGTCGGCATCGGTATGAAAGCGGTGTTGTCCGGACATCAACGGGTGCTGGAAATCCTGCTCGGCGTGTTTGTGCTCGTGTTCGCGGTACAAGGCCTGGTGAAAATGTATGGAGAGGGCCGCATGCGACGGAAATATGAGGAATTGTATGAAGAAGGTAGAGGGAAAGCGGGCGGCGAAACATTGCGAGAAGGCCGTTGGAGGTCAAAAGGGGAATGGATAGACTTTGTACTTCTTCTGTTGGCGGGAATCGTACATGGCATTTTTGTGTCGGGAGGCCCTCTATTGGTCGGTTACCTGACACGGCGGGTCAAGGAAAAGGAAAGCTTCCGGGTGACGATTTCAGCCGTGTGGATTTTGCTAAATTCGTTGGTATTGGCGGATGACGTGCTGCACGGATTGTGGACGGCGGCACTGGTCAAGGTACAGTTGGGGGCACTTCCTTTTTTTGTGGCGGGCATTGCCGTGGGCGGCGCGTTGTGCAAGCGGATGAACCAACGGGCGTTTTTGCTATTGTCATACGTGCTTTTGTTGTTGTCAGGAGGCCTCATGCTGTACTGAGCACGGCAGATTCCATCGGCCGTGAGCATATTATAAGGGAGAAGGGACTCTATTGAAAGAAAAGGGAGAGAAAAAATATGTCAGAGTTTCAGATTGTATATGTACCGGTGGGCGTGCCCACCTTTCACCTGGAAAGCGCGCAAAAAGCATTTGTGGATTCGATATATTTGTTAAAAGAGATTACCGCGGGACAAGTAATCTTTCCAGAAAAAATGCTACTGTCCATAAACGATTTGCAGACATTTTTGGAGCCGTTGTCGCCGGATTTGGTGATTTTTCAGAATGTGACCTTTGCCAACGCGGCCTATATGGTAGAGGTGCTGCGGCGTTTTTCTTGCCCGATTGTCGTTTGGACGTTGCGTGAGCCGATGATTGATGGCGGAAGGCTTCGGCTCAATTCACTGACCGGGGCTTATGCTGCGGGCAATGCCATCCGCACGAGCGGGCGCGGTGCATTTCCCTACGTGTTCGGCGCGCCGGAGGAGGAAGCGGTAAAGAGAAGCCTGACTGCGGCCATCGCGGCGGCACGGGTAAAATGGGACTTGCGTCATCTGCGGTTGTTGTCCGTCGGACACACGCCGGACGGATTCGGCTTCGGGCGTGCCCTGGACGGGGAAATGCAGCGGCAGTTCGGCGTGGTCATGGAGTCCATTGAGGCGCGCGAGCTGATAAATAGGGCAAAAGCGTATTCTGTAAAAGAAGCCGAAGAATATCTGGCACTTGCAGGTGAAAAAATGGTTGGCCTGGGACAGATAGATGAGAAGAATCGTCTGGATTTTGCCAGACTTTACAAAGCCTATGCCGAGTACGTAAAAGAGCACCAAATCGGCGCGCTTTCGAGTCGATGCTGGCCGGATTTCTTTACCGATTTTGGAACGCCGGTCTGTGCGGTGCTGGCCATGCTCAACGACATGGGCATTCCGGCGGGGTGCGAGGCGGACAGTATCGGAGCCTTGTCGATGTATATCGGCATGAAGCTGAGCAAAAATCCGGTCTTTTTCGGAGATCCGGTATCGATGGACGAGACGGAAAATACGATTACCTATTGGCATTGTGGTACGGCGGCGTGTTCGTTGGCAAGGGAAGAATCGGGTGCGGCGGTCGGCGTACATTGTAATCGGAAAATCGGGCCGACCCTTGATTTTGGCTGTCGTCCGTGCGATAATGTGACCATATTCCGGGTCGGAAAGGACGCGGACGGGAAATTCCGCTTTTTTGTAAAGGCGGGAGAGGCACTGGACAAGCCAAAACAATTTACCGGGACTTCGGTGGTGGTACGCATGGCGGAACCGGTGGAGCGTTTGGTGAAGGAAAGCGTGCGAGCCGGATGGGAGCCGCATTTCTGTGTGATTTACGGAGATTGCGTGGAAGAGTTGACGCTGCTGGGCGAAATGCTGGGAGTGCCGGTGGAATAAGGACCCCGGTGTAAAGGAGGCGTATCGCATGGGCGTGAATGGGGTAAATATTGAGAGCATGAAACGGCGCAATCGTTCGGCGATTTTGCGCCTGGTTAACAGTGACGGCCCGATTTCCAAGAAAGACATTGCCGCGCGGCTTTCGCTGACACCGGCGGCGGTCACGCAGATTTGCGGGGAATTCATGGAGTCCGGGTTGTTGGCGGAGAAAGGATTTGATGACGAGGAAACCGTGCGTGCGGGCAGGAAAAAGGTGTTGATTGACATTGACCCTGAGCATGCATATGTTTATAGTGTAAATATTGACCCGAAATGCACGACGCTGGCGATTTGCAACCTGCAGGGGGAGGCGAAAATCTGTCGGGAGAAACAAACGGGGAGTTACACAAGGAAGGATGCAGCAGGCAGCTCTTTCGCACAAGAATCGTCGAAGATAAAGTGTTCAAAAGAGGAGCGGACTCCGTATGATTTTTTGCGCGAGGTCGCGGCGGAACTGTCCGACATGCGCAAGGCGTGCCAGATTGCCGGGGAGAGGATGGCAGGGGCGGGCGTGGGCATTGTCGGTATCGTGGATAAAAAGAGCGGGCGGAGTATTCGCGCTTACGGCGTTTGGAAACAGCCGGTGGACGTTGCGGATTGTCTCGGTGATTTGCTGGGAGTGCCGGTACGGGTGGAGAACAATGTCAATGCATTCGCCCGGGCGGAGATTTTATTCGGTGCCGGACGGCAGTATGAAAATATTTTTCTGGTGAAATGGGGTCCCGGCGTGGGCGGCTCAATCGTGACCGGGGGCAGGCTTTATGAGGGAAGCCGGACGAAGACTGCGGAATTGGGGCATTTTATCGTGCAAAAGGATGGAAAGCCTTGCAGTTGCGGTCGGCGTGGATGCTTGGAAACCCTTGTCTGCGAGCAGGCACTTTGTGAGGCATTTCCCGGGATTTTGACGAGGAGTGAAGGCGGCTGGGAGGAGGCGCGTCTTGCCGAGGTGGTGGACTTGTTTGCCAGAAGTATTGTCAATTCGGCGACGATACTGGCACCCGACCGCGTCATTCTTTATGGGAAATTGTTTGCCAATGCATGGCTTAGAAAGCGGGTGGTTGCGGCATGTGCCGCTTATGACGAGGAATGGGATGAAAGACGCGTCGTGTATTCCAGTCTGGCAGAGAAGGAATCTTATATCGGCCCGGCGGCGGAATGCATCATGGAAGAAATTTTTTGATTCCTATGAACAACGAGTCAAGCGGATATTCGCAATCCGCTTCGCTACTTGCTCATAACCTCATTGCCGCTTCGCGGCATTCCAGTGGGAGTTTGTACTCCCACTGAAATAGGCAAGTCCGCCCCCCGCTTTAAGAAGCGGGGGACTTCCCTGATGAGATTAAATTGCCGCTAAAACTGTTTCCAGAGACAAGTCGAGCAAGAGCGCGACTTGTTCGGAATCGTTGAGCTTTGAGTGTAATTTTTTGATAATTGCAAGTTGCTCTTGTGCGGTGATTTCTTCCCGAACCTCCTCTTTGACTTCCTCTTTAACTTCTTCTTTAACCTCTTCCTTGACCTCTTTCCGTATCCTTTCTCTAATCAGGTCATAATCCAGTATCAGTTCGTCGTTCATATCCATATTTAGTCCCTCCTTTTCAAATTCTATATACTTGGCATATAAGTACCTATACAATGCCGCCACCATGCTCCATAGTTGGTTGGCATCTTCGGCGGTAATGTTACCGGCTCGCAGGTTTTTCCTGATTAATCCGAGTATATCATTAAAAATCAAGGACTTCAAGTCGTTTATATCTTTTTTGGAGCGACTTTTCCTAAGTTGGTTACGTAACCGCAAAATCATGAAAGGAATCAAGATAATCATGTTTTGCTCATCTAATTCTTGTGGAGAACGTTCCACCAGCTTATAAACCGGGACGTGGTAATCAAACGTTCCCTGGCTGCCAAAGTCAAGTGTTATGATTTCTTCATCCGGCAGATTTTTTCCGTTATAGAGATATATGATTTTTGGTTCTGGAAAACGTAGAACATTCGTGCGGCCACGGTTAACCAGGGCATGCTTATAACTGTAATCAAACACACGAAATTCGATTGCCTCGTCTCTATACGCCTGCGCTTCGATGTGATAGGTGTATTGGTCGTTAATGGTGAGGATGGTGTCGGCAATCGTGCGTTTCAAATGATTATCATGGTGCTCCGTCCAGTTGTAAGTGATTTTGCTGCCCGGCGGGTAATTTGTCTGGAACAGACCGTTAATCAGGTTGATTACGGCATTTGGGGACAATGTGATGATTCTTTTGATAATCCGATCATAAATCTGATAAAACGTCTCTTGTGCTTCATTTTGTTTTTCAACTAATGTTTCCGTTCCGAATGATGTTTTGATTGGTGTTTTAGAAATTTCTTTGGTCATATTAAAATTTTCATTTTTTGCAAGTGCACATGCAGGCATGAATGTCCATGTGAGTCCTTTCTTAAAATTTGAGGGAACCGGTTTGCTCATAAGATAAGCATAGCAGTAAGAACATAGAAAAGTCAATGTGTATTTTGTTGATAACTTAGGTTTTTGGTTGATAAAATGTGAATAACCCTATTTATACATATAATAAAGGAAGTTTTCAGTTATTGAAGAAATTTATAAGGGTAGAATGGGTTTGCAACAAGGTATTGAGGTACGTTGGGAGTGATAAGTTAAGTCGCCCCACTGCATTGCGGCGGGGCGGCACACCTAATTACAACTCCATCGGCTCGAGCTTTCCGCTCTCCCGCCGATAGACATAGAGCTTTCCCGTCAAGACCTCCGTTGGGTCGGTAGCCATTTTATTGATCTTTTTGACATTGCGCAGGATGACGTGGGGGGAGATGGTTCCCACCTTGTGCAAATGCGCCTCGCTGACGCTGGTAAACGCCACGTAGTAGTCGTCATCAAACATTTCGGCAATCCGTTCCGGAACGCCGGGATAGAAAATGGCAATCGCGCCATTTGTTTGCTTAGTCGTCGTAAGCAGGGGTATGTCCCTGTTGGAAAGCTTCTTCATGTCACTGCCCAAGGCCATGAACGCGCCCTTTTGATAGGGCGGATGATAGGTATCCATGGGATTTAAATACATCCTTGGCGGTGCCATCAGGTAGGTGTTGGCAAGTGCCGCGTCAAACGCCTCGTCCTCGGATATGCTCCACTCCGCCGCGGTAAGCTTGTGAAGCTTGGTGGAGGAAACGTCATGCCGCTCCCCGTTTGAAGTGTCGCTGATCAGGACATAAAGCACCAGTGCGATATCCCCGATTTTACGGTAAATCGCATCCTTTAATTCATACCTGCGGTTTGTAAAATTAATCGGGCGGATGAACAAGTGCTCTTTGAGTACCTCGTAGTCGTTTTCTTCTAAAAGCTTCATCACGTTACTCTTCATCATCTTTTGTGAAAACTCGATGTTGGCATCTATGATTTCCCAGACACGATCCCATCCGCCGGTCTGATAGGACTGGAAAAGGTACTCCATCTCAAAACGGCTGACGATGTTTTCGCCGGAATCCTTTTTGCCAAGCGTCAGGATCATAAAGTCACCGATCAGCACGTCGGATTCTTTTTTACTGTATTTCAGGTTCGTCTCACGGATGAGCGATAAATCCGACGGCTCTTCGGAAGTAAAACCGTCCTCATAATATCGGATGCCCTCGCATATTTCCTTGTCACGTACTTGCTCCAATAAGCTTTGGGTAAATTCGTCTCTTGTCATGTTGTCCTCCTCTCAATTTCACCACTTAAGTATTAGTGTATGGCAACAAAGCGGGAATGTCAATCATGTCTTAATGAAAAATTTAGTTCTATTTAATATTTTTCCGGGGGAAAACGTGTTATCATCGTATCATTATAGGACGCTCGTGAGGGTGTCGTCAGTATGCAAATGGAGAGGTGATTGGTTATGGAGAAAGTAAGGTATAAGGCAAGTGTCAGTGACGCGGTTTCAGAACGGGAGAAGCGAAATCGCCAGATTGCCTATGAGGCGGCCGCGGAGAGTATTGTTTTGTTGGAAAATGACGGGGTGTTGCCGCTTAAGCCGGGGAAGGTGGCACTGTTTGGCGGCGGGGCGGCCATGACCGTGAAGGGCGGAACCGGAAGCGGCGAGGTCAACGAACGTCACAGCGTCGGTATCGAGGAAGGACTGGAGAATGCCGGTTTTACGGTGACGACGAAGGACTGGCTCATGGATTGGCGGCAAAGATATGCGGAAGGAAAGGAAAAGCATGGGAAGGAATTTTTAAAGAAGATGTTTTCCATGGATTCCTCCTCATTGATTAATATTATGGCAAATCCATA
>CATLEQ010000036.1 GCA_949915905.1 uncultured Lachnospiraceae bacterium
GTGGTAGGAGTAAATACCGGGATTGAAAACGGGTATCCGCAGAATTTGTTTTTGCTGGTGTTCGTGGGAACCGTTACCGGAGTGGGCGGCGGCCTTCTGCGGGACATGATGGCGGGCAATCCGCCGTATATTTTCGTGCGGCATGTGTATGCCTGCGCGTCTATATTGGGTGCGCTTTTGTGCGCCGTGCTGTATCCATGGATCGGCCTGGTGGAGGCAATGTTTTTTTCGGCGGCGGCAGTTGTCGGCATGCGGTATCTGGCGGCACACTATCGTTGGAACTTGCCGAGGGTCAGGCTCGGAGAGAAAGAGGAGTAAAGAAGGGAGAAAAGAAAAATGTCACTTACGGGAATTATCGGGGCAATGGATTTGGAAATGGAGGCACTTATTGATGTGTTGGAAAAGGAGGAGTGCCGTACAATAAGTAATATAACTTTTTATAAGGGGAAACTTTTTGGACGTGACGCGGTTCTTGCGGTTTGCGGCGTTGGAAAATGCTTCTCAGCCATTTGTGCGCAGACCATGATTTTGGAATACCACCCAGACCGCGTGATTAATATAGGAGTGGCAGGGGGAATTGTAAACGGACTTTCGATTGGCGATATTGTTGTGGCGGATGACGTGGTGCAATATGATATGGACACGTCCGCCGTGGGCGACCCGGTCGGGTTGATTTCGGGCATTAACATCGTGAAGATTCCTTGCTCAGCCCAAGTTTCAGAGAAGCTGTCCGAAGCCGCGGAAACTCTTCAAATTCCCGTTGCCAGGGGAACGGTCGCGTCTGGTGATACTTTCGTCGCGGGGCGGGAGAAAAAGGAGAACATCGCGGAAACATTTGGTGCCGTTGCGTGTGAAATGGAGGGCGGCGGCATTGCGCAAGCCTGCTATGTGAACCATGTGGAATGTGCGATTCTTCGGTCGATTTCAGATGGGATTGACGGGGGCGGCGGAGATTATGAGAGTTTCAAGCATGCCGCCGCAAAAAATTCCACCGCGGTACTCTCTGCATTTTTTCGCGGTTGTGAAGGATAAGCGTTATATCGCCACCGGGGGATAATCAGCGTGTTGCTTGTGGGCATCCAAAGAAAATATGTCAGCTGGAGCTGACATATTTTCTTTGGATGCCCGGCGCGACGAGTAGGGGAAAACGCTCTCCTACTCGATTGTCATAGGTACAATTCCTTATAGCGCATGCGTGTCGCGGAATTTTTTTGGCGTCATATGGTAACGTTCTTTGAATTTTTCAGTAAAATAGCTCTGCGTGCAGTATTGTAAAATATTGCTTATCTCGCAGATGGAAAAGGACGTGTATTGCAATAAGTGGCAGGCGTGTTCTAGTCTTTTTTCATGAATATAGTCGGGGATGGAAACGCCCACTTCCGCCTCGAATTTTTTCGAAAGCCAGCTCGGCGATAATCCACAATAATTTGCGATGTCGCTTAATTGTATTTTGTTTTGAACGTTGTTGGTAATGAAACGGCGGCAGGCGGCAATCGCGGGCGAGCAGTGCGTGTCGGCCTGCTTGATTTCCCGCACTTTTTCTGTAAAAACATGAATGGCGCTGACATGGAGCTGGGTGGTGTCCACGGGTGCGGGCAGGCTGTCCATTTCCTGGCAAAAGGCGTCCGAGATGGAGAGGGCGGTCTCCGCGTCCAGCCCTCCCCGCATGGCGGCACGGCTGAAAAGCGTCATGGATACCACGAATTCGTAACGCTTTTGTTGTTCCGGGTTAAAGGACATCCGTCCAATCGCCCCAGGTACGGGGTTCAACTGGTATTCTTTAAAAACGGAAGGATCCCCGTTCTCAATGGATTTATGTAAAATGTCCTCGTAGCTTTTGGGTGTATGAAAACGTTGTTCTTCCATTTCTTGGAATTGGTTTTGTACGAGGTGGGGGCCTATGTTTATCTGCCGCTGTTCTTGAAATCGCATGCATATGTGTTCCGTGGCAATCACGTTTCCGATAATGACGTGGACGGCGAGCCGCAGCGTGTTGACCATGTTTTGCATGGAGACGTTCGACCCGAATTCGAGGATGTTCAAAATGGTTTCCATGTCCGCCGCATATGCCGTTTCCCGGATGGATTCGAGCAATGCGTTTTTATTATAGCGCATCGGGCCGGCGGGACCCAATAGGACGTAGGCGTTCTCGCTCACTTGTGCCAACGCGAAGAAATAGACCGAGCTTTCACATAAAAACAAGGGATGTGAAATATCACAACCATTTTCGTGGAATTGTTCGATTAAGTATTTTGCAACTTTTGGCAGTTGTATGTCGGGATAAGAAACCTGCATGTTACATTTGTCATTTAAAATGTAAACGGGAATGCCGGTAGACAAATGCAGCATTTGTAAAAGTTCATGTCGTTCTTTCATAAAGGGCCTCCTATGCTGATGATAATATACGGGTTGGGAACGGTTCGGCCGGGGCAGAACCGTCATGCGGATGATTCCGTGCCAGCATGCTCGCATATTTTGATAAAAGATGCGGGTTTTTGATATATGATTCCGCTGATTGTCAGTATAATGAAAAACAAAAAGTATGTCAAGTACGAGGAGGAGCGAGATGAAAGAATTAAATGAGGCAAAAGCGAGAAAGACGGAGGGGGAAGCGAATGCCGACGGCGTGAAGTATCGTCGCGTGAAGGGGTGGCAGTTGGCCCTGGCCATGATGCACGCGGCATCCATTGCCTGCTTTTACGGATCGATTGGTTACGTGAGCTATGCGGCAAACCTTGGTTTTGGTATTTCGACGGTACTGGTGGGGACGTTGATGACGGTCGCCCGTATTTTTGACGGAATCACGGATCCGTTGATTTCGATTTTAATCGACAAGGTGAATACTCCTTTTGGAAAAATACGATTGTTCATGGTCATCGGTTGGGGGATAGAGGCATTGGCCATCATGATGCTCTACGACTGGCTTTGTGGGAAGGGGCATTCTGTCGCGGTGTTCATGGCACTCTACCTGCTTTACTACATAGGGTATACCATTCATAACATGTCCGGTCAGCTGATTTCCCCGGTCATTACCAATGACCCGAAACAACGGCCCATGGTAGGTGTGTGGACGACGATTTACAATTACATTGTCGTCATGGTCATCTCCATAGGAGCGACCGTCGTGCTCCTGCCCATGTTCGGCAATAATTATACGGTTGGACTTCTGGCCTCGGTGGCGAAGCTGGTGGTGGGGATGTCATTCGTATTTCTTGTCCTGGCGTTTATTGGCCTGACCCCGATTGACAAGCCGGAGAACTTCGTGGTGGGAAATCGCGAGAAGAAACAAAGCGTTGGCGTGAAGGACATGTTGGACTTGTTGAAAAACAATCGCGCCCTGCAGTGTTTCATTTTTGCAGCGACATCTGACAAGCTAGCCGGAAATATCAACGGACAGACCATTATCGGCACGATTCTTTTTGGAATCATCATCGGAAATATGGGGCTGAGCGCGATTTTGAACATGGTGGCAATCCTGCCGGCCTTGATTTTCGCGGCCGTCGGGGCAAAATATACCGGGAAGCATGGCAGCAAGGAGGCGACCGTGTTCTGGACGAGGGCGAGCATTATTCTGAACGTCGTGATGGCCTTGTTTATGTTGTTGACGGCGGGGCAGACGATTTCCGCCTCCATGCCGTTAATACTCGTGTTCGCGGTTCTCACGATGGTAAAGAACGGCATGTCGGTCACGGTTTCTACCGCAGCCAGTTCCATGCTGGCCGACGTGGTCGACTATGAGGCATCCCGTTCGGGAAAATATTTACCGGGGGCGGTCGCGGGCGTGTATAGTTTTATAGACAAGCTGGTCAGCTCGATTGGCGCGATTATCGCCACGGCCTGCGTCGCGCTGGTCGGTTATACGTCGTCCATGCCGCAGCCCACCGACCCGAAGACGATGCCCGTCCTGCTCATGGGCGTGTTCCTCGTGTACGTGGTTCCGATTCTGGGATGGATTTGTACTTTGGTCGCGATGAAGTTCACACCGCTTTCCAAGGAAAAGATGGTGGAAGTGCAAAAGAAAATTGCGGAAATGAATGAGGAATCATAAGGGATTCCGATAAATCATACTGTCAAGGAGGATGTTTATACCATGAAAGAACGAAAAGTAAAAAATCAGGAGGCCGTCGGCTTCAAGGAATGCGTCGGGGTCACGGCATTGTCCACGGTCGGGGGGCTTTCCTCTATCTTCATGTCTGCCCTTTTCATGCAATATATGACGGATTACGCCGGACTGGGAGCCTGGGGTGCCACGCTGGCCACCGTGTTGCTTTTGGTGGCGAGGATTTTTGACGCAGTGGACGACCCGATTCAAAGTTACATCATGGATAACGCGAAGATTGGCAAGCACGGGAAATACAAGCCGTTTTTCATGCTCAGCATCATCATGACCGCTATTGGGACAATTGCATTGTATTCCCTACCCGAAGGCATTACGGACAGTCCCGTTTTGGTGGGAATCTGGGTCATCGTATTTTATTTGTTTTATGACATCGGGATGTCATTTAACAACGCGAACTTATTGTACCGTACCATGACGGATGACACGAATGAACGTTCAAAACTGGTAATCGGCCCCCGGCTCTGGGTGAACGTGCTCGGTATTATTGGCGCAGCCATGATTATTATCGTCGTGGCCATTTACAACGTCGTGGGTAATTACCATACCGCCTTCACCATCCTGGTTTCCATTACCATTGGCATTAGCGCAGCCATTTCTGTTATTGGCTGGTTCATGGTAAAGGAAAGGCACATCGTGCGGCAAGAGGAGGGCGAGAAGATCCGTATCAGTGAATTCTTCCAGTTGCTGAAGGTCAACAAGGCCATGGTGGTACATTTTGTGAAATGTCTTTTTTCCGGCTTCATCTGGATGATGCTGTTCGCGACACCGGCCTATTATGTCAAATGGGGATATTGTACGAATCTGGCCACGGGCGAGGTGGACATGGCCAAATTCGGGATGTATTCCATGTTCGTGACCTTGATGATGCTCGTTCCCCTGGTCGTCGGCGCCGTCATCGCCACGCCGTTGATGAAGAAAATCGGTTCGCCGATTAAAATGACGCAAACGTTGCTGATTGCCCAGGCCGTCGGCGGAGGCGTCTTGTTCGTGGCGCAGATCCTTGGAATTTTGCGGTCGTCGCCGTGGCTGTTCTTTGGCGGAATGTTCATCATGGCGTTGGCAATCGGGACGGACTTCGTTCCCCAGTGCACGGTGGAAATGGAAATCATGGACTATACGATATACAAGACGGGGAAGGACAGATCCGCCATGACGAGCGTTTTGAACACGTTCTTGCAGAAAGCGCAGAGCGCGGTCTCGTCCGCCCTGATCGGGGTCATCCTGATTGCCATCGGTTATAATGTGGATTCCGTGACCGGGGATTACGCGGGGGATTTGGCAAATATTCCTTCGATGCTGAACTGGTTTATCGTGATCATGGGACTGATGCCCGCAATCCTGGGGGTGGTTTCCTGCCTCGTGTATAGATTTTATCCGATTGACAACGACGTGAGGACGGACATGCGCAAATACATAGAGGAACACAATGCTTGAGAAATCGAGTGGAATTATAGGAAGAGGAAGATCATATGAAATGGGAGAATTTATATACGCCATGTGAGGAGCAAGGGCGGATTGAATGTGTCCGTTATTGCACGAGGGCGTACGCGCTAGAACATATTTATAAAAAGGAGTGCATACCGCTTGAAAAGTCAATGTATGTGTATTTGCCATATAATTATGATGCCGGAAAAAAATATAACGTGCTTTATCTGATGCACGGCGGCACCGAGGACGAGGGGTATTGGTTTGGGAAGGGAAGGTACGATGGGGCTGACACGGAAATGTATACGGACATGGGAAATGTTACGCAAAACGTGGTGGATCAACTGATACAAGATGGAATGATAGACCCTTTGATTATCGTGACCCCGAGTTTTTGCGAAGATGTGGAGGAATATCGAAACCGCGAGGAATATCCCGCCATATATTTCGATGTCGTCAATTACTTTTGGCTGGAACTCAAGAGGGACATTTTACCATATATTCAAACGCATTACGCGACCTATGCGGAAGACGCCACGGAGGCGGCATTTGTCAAGGCTAGAAAACATTGTGCTTATGCGGGCGTTTCCCAGGGCTCGATAACCGGATTAAACTCCGTGATGCTGCACATGGCGGATTATGTGGCTTATATCGGAAGCATTTCGGCGGGATCTATTCGACACGGTTTTGATGGAAAAGAATTGAAGGTGGAGCCCGATGAGGGGAAAATCGAGGAAATTGCAGACGCGCTGAAAAAATCGCAAAGACTTGCATTTTGGTATAACGGCTGCGGGGACAATGACATGATGTACGAGTCCCATAGGGCGACTTATGATGCCATGCTGAAGGCATGTCCCGAAAAACTACAAGAGGACGTGGACGGGAATGGAAATTGTGCGTTCAGGCTGCAGACGGGAGGGGAACATAGGTATCGTTATTGGATTCATGATTTGTATAACGTCTTAAACTTGTTTTTTCACTAGGGGACGAAGGGGGCGCGGATTTTATCCGCGCCTTTTCAAATGGCAGGGAGAAATGCCATACAATAAGTGATGTGACCTTGTCCTATCATGCCATTTTAGCTATCGCTGATTTTGCTCCCTCATGAGACAAAAGAAAATGTGATTACTTCACTGATTTACGGAAAACATAGGATCCGTCTGGCTAATTAAGTAGAAAAACATTTCATTTTGTAATAGAATAAATAATTTAACGATATACCTTGACAGACGAAGTATATCGTGTTAAGATAACCGTGTCAATTGAAAATGGATCACCCACATAAACGTTCTTATCTGTAATGAGCGAGACTGGAGTGCCGCAGGGCGCGACGAGTGTGTATGTGTGGTGAAGAGATTGTGAATAGTGGCTATAAAAGAGAGGAGGAATGGATTTGTCAATTTCATCGGATGTTCTGCGCGGCTATACGGATACGATCATTCTTACCCAGTTGATGGAGAAGGACAGTTATGGGTACGAGATTAACAAGAACGTGCAGCGGCGCACGGACGGAAAACATGAGTTCAAGGAGGCGACCCTTTATACGGCGTTCAAGCGGCTGAGCCAGAACGGCCTGATTACTTCCTATTGGGGAGAAGAGGGGGCGGGAGCCAGACGGCGTTATTATAAGATTACCGAAGAGGGAAAAAAGCAGTGGAAAGAGAGAAGCCAGGAGTGGCAGGAAACCCGCGGACTTTTAGACGCATTGCTTACAATGGAGGTGGATTATGAATCGAATTGAGACAAAGATTATCATCATGGTGACGAATCGATTGGCATCGGCAAAGGAGAGCGATGCCAAGACCGAGATGATTGAGGAATTGAGCGAAAATCTTTACCAGCGGTATTTGGAACTGACAGAGCAAGGAACGCCGGAGGACGCGGCACTTGCGAAAGCGATGGAAAGTCTGGGAGACGTGGAGGAATTGCTTGCCTTCTTGCGGGAAGCAGAAGGGGAAGTGGCAAGCGGCCCAAAGCAGAGCGAGGAAACCCGGGCAGAGGAGGCTAAGGCGGAAGATGCACGGGAAGGATTTGCACGAGCGGAAAGCGCACAGGCAGAGGAAGTACGGACAGAAGAAAAGCAAGTAGGAGAAAGTCCGGCAGAAGATGCACAGACGGAAACGGAAAAGGATGCGCGAGGAAAAGGCGCGGCACAGGACTGGTCTTTTGAGTTTAAAAAGGATTTGGAAAACAGTATTGACACGATTGTAAATTTTGCGCTAGATACGGCCAAGGCGGCGACGGAGACGGCCAAGGCCACGGTCGTTTATACAAAAGACGTGGCGAAGGACGTGTCAGAGCAGTGGAAGGAGCGATATCCGGATGGTGTGTTTTCCCAGCATGACGAATCCAAAGGCCAGAAAGTGAATTGTACGGCGGTGGCCGTGACGGATGCGATTCATTCTTTGGACATTCATTTGATGAACGGGGACGTTTCTCTGTGCGTGGTGGATAAAGATGACACCTATATCGAGGTGAATGGCGATACACAGGAGGTCGAGACTGTTCTCAGGGACGACGGGGTATTGTCCATCGTGCAGGAAAATACGGCAAGCGCGTCCTTCTTCTTCCTGCGGGGAATCCGTCATTGTGATATCATGGTCACGTTGCCGAGAAAGGTATGGAACTGTATCAAAATTTCCACGGTGAACGGAGACGTGCTGGTGGAGCCGGAATTGGAGTGCCGGGAACTGCATGTTTCCACGGCAAGCGGTGACATACAGATGAGCCAGCTGGTTTGTGATAACGTGACTTGTCATTCCGGGAGCGGCGATGTCCAGGTGAAGGAACTGGCCGGAAATCTATATGCGGCGACAAAGAGCGGTGACATATGGACGAGGGGAAGGCTCGGACGCTGCGAACTCCATTCCATTAGCGGAGACGTGGAATTTTACGGGATTTGCGGTGAAGTCATGACTTCCAGCACCAGCGGGGACGTGGAGGCGGATTTGGAAAATGTGCCGCAGAAGGTGGATGTTTCCTCGGTATCCGGGGATTGTATGGTAAGGGTACCGTATGGGGAGGGGATGCATGTTTCCTACCGGACGGTCAGCGGCGATTTTTCGACCAACCTGCCGCTGACGGCGAACATGACGAAAAAACGCGGCGAAACGACGCTTGGGGACGGCGCGGGGGCGCAGATTTCGGTGTCGAGCACGAGCGGGGACATTGAGGTATTTACAAAATAAAAGTTTGCGGCATCATCGTCGGTTTTGGCGGTGATGCCATTTTTACGTTCCGGGGTCGTGCTTGTAAATTCGGAATTGATATGGTATCATGGAAAATAAATTACACCGCGGCAGTTGCAAATTGTCCATGCAAGCATGGCGGCCAGGCTCGCTGTTTGCGGAAATGCATGATGAGAAAAATGATACGCAGGAAATCATTGATGGGAAGGAATAAAAAAGGATGGGAGAGAAAATGGGAGAGAAAACGAAAGAGAAAAAGCTTACGGTTTGGGAGAGCGCGTGCATCATTACGGGCTACGGCGTGGGCGGAGGCGTGATGAGCATGCCGTATTTGACGGAAAAGACGGGATTTTTGCTTTCCATGTTCATTTTGATTGCCGCGCTTTTGGCCAGCTACGTGCTACATTTGATGATCGCGGATCTGGCGGTAAAAAGCGATGAAGGGGGACAGATTATTTCCTGCCTTTCCAAATTTTTGTTTCGCGGAAAAGGGAAAATGGCATTGACCATCCTCTTTTTTGTGCTGATGGCATTGATTTTGTGTACGAATCTGGCGGCTTATATTTCCGGGGCGGAGGAAATCCTGGTGGAACTTTTGCCAATTTCCGGTCTTTTGGCCAAGCTGATTTTTTATGTGGCCGCGGCGGCGGTGGTGCTGTTTGGCCTCAAGGCGGTGGGAGTCAGCGAGAAAATCGCCGTCGCCGTTATTTTTGTATTGATTGGGGCATTGGCTGTCGCCTCTTTGTTTGCCGAGCATCATGAGATTGTCTGGCTGGGCGGTTCGGGCAAGGCGGCCCTGGCATATTTTGGCATGGCGATGTTTGCCATGTCGGCTTTCTTTTCCATTCCGCAGGCGGTAGAAGGGTTGGGCGGTGACAAGGGAAAGATTAAAAAGGCGGTGTTTCTGGGGCTGTTCAACAATTTTGTCCTGATTATCGTTATTTCTGCATGTGCCTTGCTGGCATCCGCAAAGGTGACGGAAGTGGCGATGGTGGGCTGGAGTGCCGGGATTGGTTCATGGGCGCAGGTCGTGGGAGGTGTCTTTACCATTTTGGCGATGTTGACGACGTACTGGTCGATTTCCCTGGCTCTTGGCTCCATCGTGCAGGAACAGACAAAGCTGGATACGAGGGTATGTTGGATTTTAGCCACGCTGCCGTCTCTGGTGCTGTCCTTGCTGCCGCTTGGCGGTTTTATGGAGTTTATGCGTCTGGCGGGCGGACTGATTGCCATCATGGTGGCGGTGATGGTCGTGCCCGCGTATCGAAACGCCAGAAAGGAAGTGAGCGGTTCGTTTCTGGGGGCGTACGGAACGACGTGGATGCAGGTGTTGATCATTTTGGCATATATTATGATGGGAATCGGGAGCATAGTGACGGTATGATTTTATTTACGGACGGGATTTTTCATTCAGGAAAAGACGAGACGGACACGTTTTGTTATATGGCGGTGGAGCGGGGGAAAATCGTGGGCACGTTCCAGACGGAGCCAAAGCGGGTGCGGCACTGTAAAAGGATTTCCCTACATGGCCGGCATGTATATCCATGCTTGATTGACGCGCATGTGCACATGCTTCACACGATTGCCGTGGCGGCCATGGGATTTAGTGTCTGCCGGATTACAAAGGACGGCGTGGAGCCAAATGATTTGGCCGGGGTGGAGGCGCGGATCCGCGCTTATGCAAAGCGGCAGAAAGAGAGCGCGGTCATTGCCGCGAGTAATTACATCCTGTCGGCCGTCAGGGAACGGCGGCTTCCTACGAAGACGGAGCTTGACGACTGGGGCGGCGGCCGGGCCGTCGTGGTCTATAATATTGACGGACACAGCAGTGCGCTGTCGACGGAAATGTTGAAAAAAATCGGGATTGAGCCAAAAGGGCATGACGGAATTCTTTCCGGGGAGGCACATGAACGGGTGCAGGGAAAGCTGACGGACGTGATAGCTTCTTCGATTACATTGCCGGTCCTCGCGAAAGGAATCGCCAATTTTCACAATATGTGCGCGGAATACGGCATCGCACTTGTGGGTGCGCTGGAGGGAAACGGTGATTCCGCCGAGGATAAGACTACGGGGTTGGTTGTCGGGCTGGCGAGGCGGTTTGACATCGGGGTGCGCTTTTATCTGCAATATATGGATCAAAAAAAGGCGGAAAAATTTACAAAGTATCAAAAGCATTTGCGCGTCGGCGGGTGCGGCGATTGGGAGATGGACGGCTCCATTGGTTCGCATAGCGCGGCGTTTCACGTTCCGTTTCGGGATACGGGAAATGCTTCGGAATGCTATTATTCGCAAGAGGAGGTTGACCGTGCGGTGCAAACGTTCGACCGCGCAGGATACCAGATTGCCAGCCACGCCATCGGAGACAAGGCGGTGGAGCGGATTTTAAAGGCATTGTCCGGTACGGACTCCGACCGAATGCATCGGATTGAACACTGCGAGTTTGTCACGGACGAAACTCTGAAAGCACTCTTGGAGTGGGGGAAAAATAAATTGGCGGTGGTCATGCAGCCGGGATATTCCTGGATTGACCGGCAGTATTTGCATACATATGAACAGTTTCTGGAACCGGAGTGCATGAAAGAAATGCGGCTTAGGAGTCTTTATGACGGGGGATTGTGCGTCTGCGGTTCCAGTGATTCCCCGGTGCAGGACATGAATCCGTACGTGCAGATGCTGGGGATGGTGGATTTTTATATTCCTGAGGAATCCCTTACCGCATATGAGGCGTTTCGGACGTATACGGTAAATCCGGCAAAAGCCATGCGGGAGGATGGAAGCTATGGCACGCTGGAAGTGGGAAAGCGGGCGGACTTTTTTGTCGCGGAGAAGGATTTCTTCCGGCTTTCAGCGGAGGAAATCGGGGAGTTTCGGCCGGCAAGGACGTATTACGGGGGAAAACCATATCGGCATAAGGCGGGCGGGGTCTGGGGACTTTTAAAGATGCTGTTAAAAATCCCCAAGGCCGTGTGAATGTTATGGACGATATGGTTTTCCGTGGGCGAAAGAGGGGAAAAATCAATGTGGGTTCCGCCGGAATTCACTTGGCTTTTTCCCTGTTTTCTTTTCAAAAAGCTTGCTGAAATATTTGGAATCCTTATAATGCAGGCGTTCTGAAATTTCATATACCATCAAATCCGTACTCAGAAGCATTTTTTTCGCGGCGTTTATTTTCACTTGTGTCACATAGTCCAGGTAAAGCTGCCCGGTCTGCTTTTTAAAGGCCTGGCTCAAGTAGATTGGCGAAATATAAAATACTTGTGCCACGTGCATCAGGGACAAATCTTCCAGATAATTTTCATGAAGATAGTTTTCGACCCGGGAAATCAACTCGGTTGGTTTGGCGATTTCCGTGTCATTGTTATTGTTAATCAGGTTATAAATCATGTTTTGTGCATATTTTTCCAATTCGTCCGCAGTCTGAAAAGAGGAAATCTGTTTCAGGAAATCCGTGTTTTCATAAGAAACGGCGGGAAAGGTCGGCCGTTCGGACAGATATTGGATGCAGGTCATAATCAAATTTAATGTGTTAATCTGAATCCCCAGAATCGGCATGTCCGACACGTCGGTCATGTACTGGAATATTTTCCGGGTGGCATGAGAAATATTGGCAAAATTCGACTGTAGAAGGCTCTGCCGAAAAGTGTCCCAAAGTGCCTCCGGCACGGTTTGGATAAAATGCGCCTTTTGCAGGGAACTGTCAAACGGATTGATGGAGTTCGTTCCGCGGATGATTTTAAAGGAGAGCGCGTGCAACGCCTGCTGGCAGGATAAAGGGAGGCATCTGGCATGGGACATGTCCTTCCCGACACCGATACAGACTTCCGTGCCTTGAACCGCGAGAATCTGCCCGTGGAGCGCAAAAAGCCGCTCCTGGAATTCGTGTATGGAAGCTTCGTCCGCGAAAGAGAAGAAGCTGATGTAGGTATTGTTTGCATAGTAAAATAACAGATAAGGATATCCGGCCTCGTCAAGAGCCTTGGACAATGTTTCGCGCAGCAGGGAAAGGCCATCGGTCCCCGTGGTCTGAAAGGCAAGGGCAAGATAATGGGAACCGCCGGGCAGGGTTAACGAATAATCAGACAAAAGATGATAAAAATCCTCGTCTGTCTCAAAATAGGAATTGGAAATATCCCGCAACAATTCATCGGTCGTCAAAACCTGCAACTTCTGGTTCAAGTCATTTAAGCGGGTCTGCGCGTCGTCGGATGACTTGTCCAAAGCGATACGGGATTTTACTTTCTCTAACGCCTGAATCAGTTCGTTTTCATCGACCGGCTTTAAAAGGTATTCTTGTACCCCGTAGGAAATGCATTGCTGGGCGTACGCAAAGTCGGAATACCCGCTCAGGACGATATATTTGCAGCGATATTGGTCATATGTCTGGCTAATCATTTGCACTCCGCTCATGTTCGGCATCTGAATGTCCGAGATGACCAGGTCGGGCTCTAATTTTTGAATCAAATCCAGGCCTTGAATTCCATCGGAAGCGCAGCCCACGATTTCAAAATCATGTGCCTCCCAGTCAATTAAAATTTGTAATCCTTGTAAAATAATCGGTTCGTCATCTATAAGTATCGCGCGGTAATGTGCCATTTTTACTTCCTTTCTGCCGTGTCATTATTTTCTATCATATTCCCGTTTCGGGGAATGCGAAGTTCCACGACGGTGCCCCTTGGCTGGTTCGGGTAAATTTTCAGACCGTACCCGTCACCGTATTCTAACCGTATCCGGTCGGAAATGTTGACAATGCCGATGCTATTGTGTCCGCTTCCGCGGCCGGCTTCGTCTGCGTGTTCCAGTTTCCGATGAATTCGTTCCAGGTTGTCGGGCGTGATTCCGACCCCGTTGTCCGCGACCTGGATGACAAGGTCATCTTTGTCGGCCTGCGCGCGGACTTGAATTTCCTCATCGCCAAAAGTGCGGGAAAAGCCATGTTTGATAGCATTTTCCACAAGGGGTTGCAAGGTAAGCTTGAGGATGGAACAATCTAGAAACTCTTCCGGTACAAGGTTTGTAAATCGATAACGGTTGTCAAAGCGCATATTTTGAATGGCCAGATAGGTCTCCACATGTTCCAGCTCATCCTTGACATGCACGATGTTGCTCGAAAGATCCAGGGTGATGCGGAATAATCTGGCAAGTGTCTGAACCATGACGGCCACTTCTTTGTCCCTATTGATCAATGCCTTCATTCGAATGATTTCCAGCGTGTTGTGCAAAAAGTGCGGGTTGATCTGGTTTTGTAACGCTTCCAGTTTGGCCTGCTTGGTGGCAAGCTGATAGTGGTAGACGCGGTTCATCAGATTTTGTGTCAGTTCTGTCATGAAATTGAAACGCGTACACAAGTCTCCAATCTCGTCTTTGGAAGTCACGGGGATGCGAATCGAATAATTGCCGGCGGCCAATTCATTTGTGGCATTCCGTAAATGCTTTAAAGGCTGAAGGAGCTTGTGTGAGAAATACAACGATAAAAGGATGATGATTCCCATCAATAGCGCTATCAGGCCGATGGCGGTGTGATTAAAGTCCATCGTGCTCTTAAACAGCCTCGCCTTGCTGATGATGACGGTTGAATTCAGGGCTCCGGAATCATCAGAAAAAAGCAAATCTTCCCGTGCCTCCTCGTCCGTTAGTGCAAATTGAAGGTAAGCATCGTCCGCCAGGTTTTCAGTGGTAAAGCGGTCGGACGTGTCGGCCACGATTCGGTTTTCTTTGTTCGTCACGACAATCCTCGCCCCGCTTTCCAAAAGAGATGGATTGATATTGATCGCATTTAACAAATCCTGGCAGGTAATCGTGAGCACGATGCAGCCGATTCGGTTGCGTTCATTGTTATATAGAAAGCGGGTCAAAGTAAATACCGCTTCTTTATAATGTTGAAAATTCACTAAAAGATAAGAAGGAACGTGTGCGGCGGAGAGATAGAAATCAGAGCCGACTCGGTTGGGAAAATCGGCCTGGGTGATTTCAAAAAAATAGTCCTCGTCCGCAATTTGGTTGGACGGCCCACTGTAGATCATTCCGTTTGTCCCGACGAAGGTAATGTTGCGGATGCCGGGATACTGCGTCATCATTTGCAAAATCTGGGTTTCCAGGTACTGGGTTTGGTGGTAAATGGTGGCTTTGTCGTCATTTACGGGCCGGGTGAGGATTTCACACAATTCGGAGTCGAGGGCGACGACCTTTGTCATGCGGTCCATGCTGTCAATATAATTGTCCATGTTGGCGGAGAGCTGCTCCACGAATAAGTCGATGTAGGACAAGGTGTTCGTCTCGATATTGTCCGAGGAGGTGGAGCTTAAAACAAGCGTGGAAATAAAAAAGGGGAAAATGACAAGTAAAAGGTAGCTGAAAAATAATTTCGTGGCGAGGTTGGCTTTTTTTAAAATCCACATAAAATATTTCCCCCTTTGAAGATAATTTTTTCTCATTTTCAAAATGCATTATAACATTTACAATGAGAAAGTACAACAGAGATTACAATTCACCCAGACAAAAAAGAGATATGTGTAGAAAAAAAGGAAGGAGAGATTCGGATGAGTGAAACAGTAAAAAGCCGCAGAAAGAAATGGACGCTACATCTGCAAATGTTTCTGATGCTGCTACCGATGCTGGCGATGTTTTTCTTGTTTTGTGCGTATCCGTTGTTGGAATCCATCTATTTAAGCCTCATGAAATATAATGGGTTCACGGAGCCGGTATTCATCGGAATAGAAAATTATCTGCGGGTGTTTCGGGACACGAGCTGGTGGAATTCGGTATGGAATACGTTCCAGTTTACCCTTATGGCATATGTGATTCAGATTCCATTGTCGCTTTTGCTGGCAGTCTTGGTAAATAGCAAAATAAAGGGGCGGAATTTTTTCCGCACGGTTATTTTCCTGCCAAACGTGACGAGTACGGCAATCATCGGCATCATTTTCTTCTTCATGTTTTCGTCTTATAACGGAATCGTGAACGGGATTTTGCAAAACGCCGGATTGATAGGGCGGCCGATTGAATGGCTCGGGCATGTGTTTAGCGCGAAGGTCGTCATCATTTTGCTCAATACGTGGAGCCAGGCGGGATATCTGATGATTTTGTTTTTGGCGGCGATTCAGAAGATTCCGACGGAATTGTACGAGAGTGCGACACTGGACGGCGCGTCGAAATGGCAGCAGTTTAAAAGCATTACGCTTCCGATGCTGGGGCAGATGTTCCAGGTGATTTCCATGATGTGCATTTTGAACGGATTCCAGTTGTTTGACTCCGTGAAGGTGCTGACCGGGGGCGGCCCGGGAAAACAGACGTCGGTCATGGCTCTCTATATTTACGAGTACTTTTTCAATAGTACCGGCGCGCAGCAAGGATATGCGTCCGCATTGAGCGTGTGCGCCACGTTTATCACGGCGACGGCCGGGGCAATCTATTTTCTGGCTACCAGTAAAAAATTCGGGAACGTGGAAGGGAGGTGAAGGACATGAAGCATGGCATAAAACACGATGCGGTCACAGTGAGAAAATTCACGTTCGGAAAATTTTGCAGCTACGCGGTATTGATTTTGATAACGATATTTTGTGCCTTCCCTCTGGTTTATGCGTTTTTCGGATCGTTTAAAAGCAGCGTGGAATTTTTAAACGGCGGAGCCAACATGTTGCCGCAGACCTGGGATATATCAAGCTATGCAAAGGCATGGTCCCAGGCGAACTTTGGACAATATACGTGGAACAGCTTGTTTATTTCGGGGATGACGACAGTTTTGACCCTGGTCATCGGCTCGATGGCGGCGTACGTGCTGGCAAGAACGACGTTTCGGGCGAAACCGGTTTTGATTGCCGCGCTCGGGTTGGTCATGTTCATTCCAAACGTGGTTCTTATCTTTCCGATTTTTAACATGTGCAGGAAAATGCATTTATTGGGAAGCATATGGAGCATCATCATTACACAGACCGCGTCAGGACTGCCGTTTCTCGTGATACTGATGCAGTCCTACATGGCGGGAATCAGCAAGGAGATTGATGAGGCGGCGGAAATGGACGGGTGCGGGTTTTTCAAAAAATTTTTACTCATCATGCTCCCTTTGAGTAAGCCAATCCTTGCGACGGCGGCGTTGTTTGCCTTTAAGAATGCATGGAACAGCTATTTGCTTCCGCTGGCACTTTCGCTGTCGAAGCCGGAGATTCGTCCGCTGACGGTGGGGGTCATCGCCTTGAAGGACATGGGAGAGGGGATTTCCGCATGGAACATCATGATTGCGGGCAGCGTGTTGGCCGTTTTCCCCATGATTTTGGTGTATCTGTTCATGAACCGTTACTTTATAGAAGGAATCACGGCCGGTTCCGTGAAGGGATAAGGACGGAGGTGAGTGGATGGATTGGAAAAAAGAGGTCGCGTCCGGTGATTTCTACTGGCGGGACGCGCAGAATCTGCCGAAGGACTGGACGCAGGGCGCATTTCACGGGAATGGAGTTCTGGGGAGCATGGTCTATTTCGTGAAACGCGATAAAAAGACCTACCTGCACATGGAGATTGGATGCAACCGTGTGTATGACAGAAGGAAGTCCAGGGAATTCTGGATGGCGAAGCAATTTGACAATCCCAGGCTTCCCATTGGTTATGTAGAGTACCCGCTCGGTTTTTGGGACGAGGAACATGTGGGAAGCATGGAGTTTGAAATGCATACGGACATTTATAATGGATGGACGACACTTTCATTGAAAAGGAAGTCAAAAGCGGCCGAAGAAATGACGGGCGAAATGGATGGAATCGGAAAAGTGAGAGCCGAAGAGACCGCGGCCGGGGAAGTGGCATGCAGGTTTTATGTGTGCGCCGAGCAGCCGATGATCGTGGTGGAGCAAGAACGGGGAAATATAGAATTGTGGCATTTTACCCCGCATGAGGCGGTGAGTCCGCGCCAGACGTTTGGACTGGCCACGGGCGAGGAATTCCGGATTGACAGAAATTATCGGAAAAATGTGCCGCCGAAGCTTCGGACAGAGACGGCGGGCGGCCGCGTCAGAGAAACCGTGTGCATACAAGAATTGGAGGCAGATTATAGGACGGTAAAGATTTGCCAGCATGACACCCAAAAAAACGCGCTTTTTATTTCCGTCAGCCAGGAAAGGAACCTGGAGGAGGAGAGAGTGCGCGCGGTGCTTGCAAA
>CATLEQ010000037.1 GCA_949915905.1 uncultured Lachnospiraceae bacterium
GAAACCACCTCATCCCAATATCCATTTATATAAGCCTCCTGCATGGGCGTGTCATACTCGTCCAGTAAAATAATCACCTTTTTGCCATAATAGCGCGCCAGATAATTGGACAACGCCTTTAGAGAACTCGTGACAACGGGCGTATTCATGCCAACGGACACGCTGCGGTACTGGAATTTCTCGTTCTCGTTTAACAAATCCCCTTCCAGCAAAAAATCATGCTGATTATATATGTCCGTGATAAGCTGGCAAATCCTCTCCCTCGCGTCAGGAAAGTTCGTTTCCTTCACGTCCGCAAAGCTTAAGAAAATCACCGGGTACGTTCCTTGCAGCTCGTGATACTCTTTCTCTTCCCAAATGGACAAATTCTCAAACAACTCCCCCCGCCCCGCATATTTGACGGAAAAAAACTTCTCCACCATGTCAAGGTTCAACGTTTTCCCGAAACGTCTGGGACGGGTAATCAACGTCACGTCGTCCCCGCCTTCCCACCACTCCTTGATAAACGCCGTCTTATCCACATAAAAATAATTTTTCGTCCTGATTTTTTCAAAATCCTGTATTCCGATTCCCACCGTCCTCGCCATGCCCACACCTCGCAATCCATTTTAAACCGCCTGCTTTCCATTCACCAATTGACAAACTGCCATTACCTTTTTTCTATATCGGCCGCCTTACACGTTTCTATCTTACAAGTATGCTTCTTTGTCCCCTCATCATAATTAATTCCAACCATCAACACGTCTCCGCCATAACCCGCAAAAACTTGCGGATAATTTCTATCCTTAATCTGACGAATGGCTCCGGCATCCGTCTGGTTCCATTTTAACTCGATCAACAGCACCGGCATGGGAGATGTTTTTTTCGGTAAAAGCACGACATCCGCATAACCGTGCCCGGAGGGCAATTCCTCAATCCGCAAAAATTCATCCATGCAACTGATATAGGCAAATCGAATCACGCTGCGAAGAGCCTATTCATTATACCCCAAATGGACAAGCAAGGTAAGCACGTCATCCTTAACTTTTATCGTGGTCATGTCGTTTTGAAATGATCCGACATTAATTTTAAAATGCGCGCCGCCGAGCATCTGAACGATGGCTTCCCGAAGCCCATCCTCATTCAGCTCGATATAAATTTTTAAAGATTCATATGTCTCCGTCCGAGTCCAGAAATTTCCAAACTCTTCATTTTTTATGGCTTCCATCACGGAATTCGGATTATATACGGATTTCAAACAGCTAATGGAATACCCGTCATACCAATGTTTCATTTCCTCAAAATCCATACCATGTCGCTCACACAGCATGTTCACCTCGTCTTCTGTAAATCCCACATATTTTGCAAGTTTCCCGGGCGAAATCATCGTATATTCCCTGAAATCCGAAACCGCCGACTGGGTGCCATATTTCTTAATTGGCAAAATCCCCGTCAAATACGCCGCCTCTATCATTTTGTCCGTCTGACCGCTGCTCTTAAACAAACCACGCAACATTTGGATATACTCTTCCTGCAAGTCCTGGTCGTATTTTGCCTCGCGAAATAATGCGTCCCACTCGTCAATGATGATAATGAACTTGTTCCCCGTCACATCTGTAATTCTTGATAATGTCTCTGCCAGCGTGTCCTTGACGGCCACGTGCGGATATGCCTCACGCAATTCTTGGATTACCGCTTTCTGCAAATAAGACACGACACGCTTCATATCGTCCACGATGGATATGAACCAGGTAATGTCCAAATATATCACGTCGTATTTGTTCAGATGCTTTCGAAAAGATTCGTCCCCGGCTATTCTCAAATTTTCAAATAGTTTTTGCGAGTCACAGCTTTTATCATAGTATGCGCAGAGCATTTTTGCCGCAAACGACTTGCCAAATCTCCGTGGCCTGCTCACACAAGTCAATTTATCCGTCGTTCCTAAAGTTCCGTTAATAAACGCGATCATGTCCGTCTTATCAACATAAAGCCCTTTTCTCACGGATGTAAATCCGGCATTTCCAACATTCAGGTAATCGCCCATGCCCACACCTCTTTTCGTGATTTCAATAATGCCTGCCTATCTCTTATCTATTTTATCCCATACATAAAAAACATTCAAGAACATAATGAAAATGTTATTATTCGCGGCCTGCGGCCGGATAGGCCATAAATTGCAACAATTCAAAATGGCGGGGAAATTCCCCGCCAAACACATCTTCCCGAGCCTTTTGACCGGCCCGGTTAAATCCGAATCAATTTTTAACTGAATCCTAGTTAGTCTTCCTTTTTCTTCCTCGGCAAGAACCGCAGAATCGTCAGCAGCACCAGCACCGCGATTCCGAGGCCGCAGCCGATGTTCACCCATTTCGTCACCTTGTCGGTCATCGTCGCGTCGTCGATAAACTCGCTGCCCGGCATCGCGCCCAACATCGCCTTGGAATTGGCAATCGTGTAGAGCATGCGGTGCATCGCCTCCCGCGCGTAATGATAATGCGCCTTATCATTCTTGTCAAAGTCAAACCTCGCCGACTCCGGCTGGGAGGTCAGCTTGATGTCCGCCCCGGACTCGATCATCTGGTAGCAGTCCATGAACACGCCCGTGTTGGCATTATCCGTAATAATCAGGCCGTCGAAATCCCACTCGTTCCTCACGATGCCGGTAATCAGGTTATAAGATCCGCCGGTCCAGGTGTAGCCAATGCGGTTAAACGCGGTCATCACCGCCTGGCAGGCACGGATGTCGCGCGTCGCGTTCTCATAGCTTCCGTCATCCTTCGCCTCCAGGTAATTGAGCTCCACGTCACCGGCCTTCATGCACATTTCGAACGGCAACAGGTAAATCTCTCGCGCCGACTGCTCGTTCAACCAGGTCGCGATACTGAACTGCCCCTCGGTGTCGCCGCGGTGGTTCTCCTGGTCGTTGAACGCGAAGTGCTTGACATACGCGTACACGCCCTTCGAGGCGATGCCCAGCACCTCGTTCGAGGCGACCGCGCCGGAGAGGAATCCGTCCTCCGAGAAATATTCACCGTTGCGACCGGAACACGGCGTCCTATGAATGTTCATGGACGGGGCGTACCAGCCGTCCGTACCGCCGAGAATGGCCTCGTTGCCGAGCATCACGCCATACTCGCGCGCCAGTTCCTGGTTCCACGTCTGCGCCAACGTTATGGAATTCGGATAAAATTTCCCGGTTCCGCCATAAATCAGTCCGTTGGCCGTGTCCGCGTCCATGCAGAACGGCATGTTGACGGAGTCTATATAAGCAATCCCGTATCCGGAAATGCCAATCGCGTCATAGTATTCTTCCGCCGTCAGCTGGTCGAGCAAATCATCCCACTTCGGGTCGTCAAAGTCCAGGCCGCGCATCTCGATAAGCGTCAGTCCATTCCGCTTGCCGTAAACGATTTCGTCGTCAAAGGACTCCGGATCAACCGGGCTGCCCGACTCGAAAGCGTCCAGCTTCGCCAAATCTTCCTTGCTGATTGTCTTGCCAAACACGTAGGCCGCCGGATTGCCGTCCGCGTCCGTGCCGTTGATTTCATTACCCCACGTGCTGATTTCGGACATCGCCTCGCCGTCATGCCGCGGGAACGTCCCCGTCCAGTCGCTCCTGGTCAGGTATGTAAAATCGCCCTTCGCGTCGTCGAACTGATTGGTAATCTCCACGCCGCTGTAGCTGTCCTTGGAATACGTCTCCACGTCCGTTTCCGTAATATCCGGAACGTAGGAAACCACCATGTCGGCATTTCCCTCCGCTGTCATGCCGTCCGCCGCCGTCTTTCCCTTGGCCGCCAACACATTGTTCACCGCGTCGTGCGCGTTTTTCGCCGCCGTGATGAAATACTCGCCGGCATCGAGGATGAACGTCTTCGCGCCGTTGGCATCGTAAGCCTTCAGCTGCTCCTCGTCAAACGTCACCGTCACCTTGTCGCTTGCGCCCGGCGCCAGCTCACCCGTCTTACCATAACCGACAAGCTGTACCGCCGCCTTTTCAATGCCATTTTCCTTGTCGTAATCGGTGTACGGGCTCTGCACGTAAATTTCCACCACGTCCCTGCCCGCCACGGCTCCCGTGTTGGTCACCTCGACTTCCACCGTACATTCTTTGCCCTCCCATGTAACCTTGGGTGCGCCCCAGTCAAAGGTCGTGTAAGAAAGACCGTACCCGAACGGATAAACCACTTCCGTGCCGTAGTCGTAATCCCCGGCATTTCCCTGGCCGAGCACCACGTCCTCGTAACGAGTCTCATAATATCTATACCCCACGTAAATGCCCTCGGCATAACTGACATAATTGTACTTGGTCGCCGTGCCGTCCTCGTTATAATACGTGTAATCGCCAAAATTCTGCGCCGCCGGGGAGGCCAGCACGTCCCGCGCGAACGTGTCCACCGTGCGGCCTGACGGGTTGATTTCCCCGGTCAGGATGCCGGGCAGCGCGGACAATCCGTCCGGAGCCAGGATCACGGACGTGATGTTCGCAAACTCGTCCACCCAGCCTAGTTCGATGGCCGCGTTGGAGTGCACCAGCAAAATGATATCCGAATAATTATCGTTCAAATACTGCAAAATTTCCAATTCCACCGAATCCGGCTCCAGGTAGCTCTTCGTCTTGTCCTCGGCCACGTCGGTGTGGTTGTACATGGAACGAGGCATGTCACGCCCCTCGCCCGCCACGCGCTTCATCACGAAAATCGGGGTCGTCCCCTTCGCGCTCTCCAGAACCGACGCGTCCTCCTGCAAGACGGACAGCGGGCACTCGTTGATGGCAAAGTCCTCGTCCTGCCCAAAAGCCACGGAACCGGTGCCAAGCACGTAGGAGGAACCCTTGCCTTTTTCATAAAAATCCCACAAGGTCTCGTTGACGGCCATCCCTTTTTCCGCGAAAGCGGTCTTCAAGTCCACGCCGACACCCATCATGCCCATCATGCCGTTGTTCGTCTTAACCGCCGTCGAGTTGCGGCCAAACAAACTGAACGTGACGTCCTTATTCAGTGGCAGCACGTTGTTCTCATTCTTCAAAAGAACCACGCCTTCCTCCGCAATCCGAAGCGCCAGCTCGTCTTCCGCCGCCGCAATCTCGTCCTTCGAATAATCGGACTTATTGTACTCCAGATCCAGGCCGTCCGTTTTCGCCTTGGAATTGTCCAGCTTGGAATTGCTGGTGCCCATCATGTTGTTGACCATCCGGTTGTTGTCGGTCAACACGGAGTTGGCCGCGACAATCGCCACCACCATCACGACGACGAGGATGGCGGAAATCACGGTCTTGATGATTTTTCCCTTCATCGTGGGCTGTTTTTTCGTTTTCTTTTCCATGAAAATTTCCCCTTTCTCTTATTTGTCAGAAGCAAAAACCTGACATGAATTCTCAAACATATCAAGTTTTTGCCCGACATGTTCTATAGAAAGATTTTAGCAAATTTTCATGGAAGTAATGTGGTTTTGTCGTAATTCAACTTTTTTGTGTCGTAACTGACAGTAACGTTGGTAAACATCGTCGATTTATGCCAACGGGAACATAAGCCGCAAAACGAAAATCTGGTTCCCGGTTTCGATTTTCATCTGTCCTCCATATTTTTCCACCGTATGCCGGATGCTTTTTACACCAAACCCATGCACCTCTTTGTCTGGCTTGGTCGTCGCCAACTGTTCGCCCAAACGCCGAATCTCCCCATGATATGGGTTTTCCATCCGTATCAGCACCAGGTTGGCCTTCTCCCGAATTTGCAAATTGACGTATCGCTCCCCGGACGGCTCAACCTGCAAGTTGGCCTCGATTGCATTGTCCAGCGCATTGCCAAACAACGTATACAGATCAATTTCGTCCATAAAGTCCAAAAGTTTCCCGTCCGCCATCACGTTCAGACAAATGGCATTTTCTTTGCAAAGCAAGCCTTTCTCGGCAAGCACCGTGTCGAGAATCGGATTCCCCGTGTTTTTCATCGTCTCATAAATCATCACCGACTCCTCGATACTCTCCACCACTTTCCTCTGCTTCTGTACATTCTCGATTCCCTTTAGTGCTTGAATCTGGTGCTTTAAATCATGGCATTTCCGATTAACGATTTCAATGGTCTCCTTCGCCATCTCATAGTGCGCCTTATTCTGCTGCCAGATCTGTTCCCTTTGCTGCAGTTCTTTCTGCATCCGCATCCGATTCGCCTGCGCGCACTGGCTGAGCAAGATAAATAGACAACAAACGAGCGCGTAAACGGCATGCAGCCATCCCAAACCGCGAAAACTGCTAAACAAGCTCATGATATAGACGATAAAAAGCACCGGGAGCGTCAAACCCGCCGAATACAACACGCCGGCCTCATAGTGGCGGTCTTGCACCAGCCTTTTCGCCACTACTTGATATGCAAGCAAATAGATTATGGCATGTAAAAGAAAATACCATAAGTTTCCGCTGTCAAACAGCTTAGAATCTGTCAGCTCATTTAAAAGAATACGCAGACAATACGCGACGTGTTCCGTGACATAGGCGCAGGTTGCACAATATAGAGCCTCTTCCCAACGTACTTCGAAACAGAACCAGATGCCGAAAATCATTTCGGCAAACGCAGTCATGCAAAATAACACGTATAGAAAAAGAGCCGTCCCCGGCTCTGCCCTCGGTGCAAAAGCCGCCATGCAGAGCGGACTTTGCGACAAGAGCAGACATACCACAATCATACGCGGCAAAAAGTTCTTTTTCCGTCCCAGCAAAACGACATAGACGGCCGTCGCGGTAAAAAGTTCCAGCGTAAAGGGCAAAAGCCCCAGTTCAATTTTCCAAATCCCCCTCATTACGTTAATCATAGATATCCCGCCTCCAGATAATCCGACAGTTCGCGTAAAAACGACTTTTTCCACGTCCTGCTCAGCACGAGGAACACGCCTCCCACTTGTACCTGTTCCTTTTCCACCCGAACCACTTGTTTTAAATTCACCAGATAGGATTGGTTGCAGCGGGCAAAATGAAATCCTTCCAATTCTTTTTCCGCATCTCCGAGTCGCCCCCTGACCACGTAAGTGTGTACATCCGTCACATAATGCAAACTATGGTTTTTCACCTCGATATAGAAAATGTCGTCCGAAGAGACGCGCTCCTTATGCCCTTCCCTCGCCAGCAGCAGGTACTTTTTCATATCGCCCTTTCTCACCGCGTTCAACGCCCGACGCATCTTCATCCGAAACTGCACATATTCCAATGGCTTCACGATGAAATCCAAAGCCTCCACCTCGTACCCTTCAATGGCATAATTCCCCATGGTCGTGATAAAAATCAAGATGACCCGGGAATCATATCCGCGAATCTTGCGCGCCGCCGTCATGCCATCCATATGCTTCATCTTGATATCCATGAAAATGACGTCCCAATGTCCCTGATAATTTTCTGCAATGTCCAAACCGTCCGTAAATACCGACACCTGGAACCGTTCGCCCTCTTCCTTTTCGTAGCGCGACAGATATTCTTTCATCTGTTCCTGAAAACAAGCCTCGTCATCCACAATCGCAATCCGCGTCATATTCCCACCCCCGTTTCTCCGGCCAATCAACCCGCGCTCCTGCCAAGAGCCGGACCATACCGGTAAACACTCAATAAAATTCCCAGCAAGACGGAGGTCAAAAACATTCCCCCGCCCCCATAAGTCACAAACGGACACCAATAACCCGCCGCGCTCATTTTCCCCATGTTTACCAATACATAGCTCGCCAATGCTATCAGCAGGACGACCACGCGCCTACGCCCATCAACCTCCCAAGCTGGTTTTTCTGGCGCAGGCACGCCTTAGGTGTAAAAATAAAAATGCGATTACCGCCACCAATATCACCGCGAACGCCGTTCCATAATACCCGCCAAATTCCAGTGCAAGCCATTTCGCGTATCTTCCAATCTGACTATAATCAATCTGACAAACCGCCATCATGACCCCCATGCAAAAAAGTGCAAAAAGTCCGCGCGGTAACAGTTCCTGCACGCCCTCGTAAGCATTTCCCAGGGACAAAAGCTTCGGTAAAATCATCCATACAATGCACAAGACACCCGCCAAGCCAACCATCCCCCAGGCCATCTGCGGCCGATGGATACGGTCGAGTTCTACTCCCGCCTCGATGGGGTCGCCCATCTGCCGCACGGCCAGTACCTCGGCCTCCTCCCGTCCCAGCCCACTCGCCTCGTAAGCCGACTGCTGGTCCTCGATATGGGAGCGCACCTCGTCCCGCACGGCATAACGCGCCGGCTTGAACCGGATCTGTTCCGTCAGGCTTTCCAAATATTCTTCCTTCTTCATAGCACGCCTCCTATCGGCTTAAATCCGCCCAAAAACAAAGCGCCGGCCAAATCGTCCCCGGCATTTTTCACTCCCAACACGTTCGCGACCGCCCGTGCATAAACGTCCCACTCCGTCCGTTTTTGCTCAAACACCTTTTTTCCCTTTTTCGTGATATGGTAATACTTGCGCACTTTCCGGGTACCCTCCCCCGCCGTTTCCTCGTAAACGGTCACATATCCCTTCTCTTCCAGAGAATGTAAAAGCGGATACAAGGTTCCCGCCTTCATCTCAAACACGTTCTGCGAACGGCTGCGCAATTCCTCAAGCATCTCATAACCGTACATGTCGCGCCTAAAAAGAAGCCCGAGTATAAGCATCGCCGCATTGCCCGATAATGCCGTCTTGTCTGACATATTCCCATCCTTTCCTTCCCCGTGCATGCCAGAAATCCCGCTTCTCGTCCCGGGGAATTTATTATCTGCATTTATATATAGATAATCTATATATTGTTTGTATTATACATAGATAGTCTATATATGTCAAGTAATAAAAATCGCCCAGGCCGCATATTTTCCCTTTCAAAATATTCCCTTTGGAGTTATACTAGTAACAGCAACCAAATACTTTCAAGAAATCGAGGTGATTCTATGACCGGAACAGAAATCAAGGCAATCGTTGAACGACAAAGAGCCTATTTTTACACCGGGGCGACATTGAACATCGAGTTCCGCCTCGCCGCCCTTAAACGGCTTAGAGCCGCCATCCAAAAATATGAGGCGGACATCGGCACCGCCCTTCGCAAGGATTTGGGAAAAAGTGCTTTTGAAGGATACATGTGCGAGACCGGACTGGTATTGGACGAAATCCATTACATGCTGAAGCACGCCCATGCCCTCTCCCGGGGAAAATACGTCCGTACGCCATTAGCGCAATTCGCCGCCCGCAGCTTTAAAAAGCCTTCGCCCTACGGTGTCGTCCTCGTCATGAGCCCGTGGAACTACCCGTTCCTTTTGACGATCGACCCATTGGTGGATGCCATCGCCGCCGGCAATTGCGTCGTTTTAAAGCCAAGTGCCTACTCGCCGCACACCAGCGACATCATGGCCAAACTTATTTCCGAATGTTTTGACGAGCGGCACGTCGCGGTCATTACCGGCGGCCGCGCGGAAAACACCTGCCTTTTAAGCGAGCATTTTGACTATATTTTCTTTACCGGAAGCCAGGGTGTCGGCAAGGAAGTGATGAGAAAGGCGGCCGAACATCTGACCCCGGTCACGTTGGAACTGGGCGGTAAAAGCCCGTGCATCGTGGAAAAAAGCGCGAACCTGAAACTGGCGGCCAAGCGAATCGTGTTCGGGAAGTATTTAAACTGCGGACAGACTTGCGTCGCACCGGACTACCTCTACTGCGACCACAGTATCAAGGACGAACTGGTGGTGGAAATCAAAAAGCAAATACGAAAGCAATATCAAGAACATCCTTTGCGAAACAAGGATTATGGGAAAATCATCAACCAGAAACATTTTGAACGCATTCTCAGTCTCATTGACGAGACCAAGGTCGTATATGGCGGTGACTCCAATCCACAGACTTTGCAAATCGAGCCGACCGTCATGGACGGGGTGACTTTTGACGATGCCGTGATGCAGGAAGAAATTTTCGGCCCCATCCTGCCCGTTTTGACCTATGATTCACTTAAGGAGGCCGTGGCAAAAATCAATTCCATGCAGCATCCGTTGGCCTTGTACTTGTTTACGGAAGATCAAAAAATTGCCCGGCAGGTGCTCGCCCGCTGCGGTTTCGGCGGCGGATGCATAAACGACACCATCATCCATTTGGCGACAAGTGAGATGGGATTCGGCGGCTTCGGGGAAAGCGGCATGGGCTCCTACCACGGCAAGGAAGGATTTGAAACCTTTTCCCACAGTAAAAGCATCGTGGATAAAAAGACCTGGATGGATTTGCCGATGCGCTACCAGCCCTACACGAAGATACATGAAAAAATCATACACTTATTTTTGAAATGATACCAAAGCCCGCATCTTTAATTTGCTTTTGGCAAAGTAGGTGATGCCTTGGCCAGATTTACGTTCATCCTCCGGGTCAGTCAGCACAGTGACTGGCTCGGGGCAAACAGCCACTTGTTCCTGGTTCCAATTATCTTTCTATATCTCCGGAGCGATATACCCGCCCTCGTCCAACGCCTTTTCTATCTTGTCCAAAACCTCCTCCGACTCGGCCCGGACCGTATGGTAATGATACCCGCCGGTGATGTTCATAAGTTCGGTCGATTTCCCGCTGCGGACACCCTCGATAAACTGTTTCACATGAAGCCGTGAGAAAATGTTGAGCTTTGCCACGACCTTGCCGTACACCTTGTGCCAGACGAAGACGTCCACGACAGTGCCGCCCAAATCCACGATCAGATTCAGCTCCTCCTCCGTCTGTTTTGTCGTGTGACAGACCTTGAAAACCCGCTCGGCAAGCGGTGTCTGATGCACGACATAACCATGATGGGTCGAAATAATTTCAAAACCGGCCGCCTTCAAGACCGAAATGTCCTGTACGATAATCTGGCGGGACACCCCAAATCGTTTGGCCAGCTCGCCTCCCGGCACGGGCTGCTGCTGTGACATCAATAAATTTGCAATTTCTTTCCTCCTGGCATCCGCCTTCATGAACACACCTCTCCATTTCCAAAATCTTCATACCGCGTGAAGATTTTTCAGTGACAAATCCAAAATCGGGGACGAATGGGTCAGTGCCCCGCTTGATATATAGTCTACGCCAATATTCACGAGTTTTGCAACATTTTCTTTCGTGACATTGCCGCTGCATTCTGTTTCCGCCCTGCCGGCAGTGAGTCTTACCGCCTCCTTCATGTCCTCGACGCTCATGTTGTCAAGCATGATGATGTCGGCACCGGCCTCCAATGCCTCGCGCAGCATGTCAAGATTTTCCACCTCGATTTCAATCTTGCGGACAAACGGGGCATATTCCTTCGCCATCTCAACGGCCTCCCTCACGCCGCCCGCGGCACCGATGTGATTATCCTTCAAAAGAATTCCGTCACTCAAATTATATCTGTGGTTATATCCGCCGCCCACCTTCACCGCGTACTTTTCGAAAATGCGCATATTGGGGGTCGTCTTCCGCGTATCCAAAAGCTTTGTCTTGCTCCCCTTCAACAAATTGGCAATCGCCCGGGTATAAGTCGCGATGCCGCTCATTCGCTGCAAAAAGTTTAACGCGGTCCGCTCCCCGGAAAGCAGCACGCGGATGTCGCCGCGAAGCACGCCCAGCTTTTCCCCCTTCTTTACTTCGTCCCCGTCCTTGCAAAAGAACGTGCACTCCGTTTTCTCATCCAACAGCTCGAACACCCGCCGAAACACCTCAAGACCGGCAATCACGCCGTCCTCCTTGCAAAGTAACTCGACCTCGCCCTTCTGAAAATGCGGCATGACAGAATTGGTCGTAATGTCCTCGCTCGTAATGTCCTCGCGCAGCGCGCTTAAAATCAACTCATCCGCATTCATCCTCATCGTAATGCTATTCATGGCTTCGTTTCTCCTTTTCTATCGCTCTTAAAACAAGTTCCTTATATTCGTCCTGACAATTTTTATAACAAGCGAGGTCGGGCTCTGCCAGCCGCTTCGGCGCATCCCTTGTATTCTCCGCCTCTTCCCCCAGCCGCCGTTTCGTCTTGTCTCTGGCATCTTGTGCGTCTGCCATGCCCCCTGCACGCTCGCCCTCCGCCTCATTATAATGAAACGCGATGTGCCGTGCCGCCCGCCTGGCAAAAACAAGGCTCTCCAACAACGAATTGCTTGCCAGGCGATTTCGCCCGTGCACGCCATTACAAGCCGTCTCCCCCACGGCATACAACCGCTCCATCGACGTTTTGCTATAGCGGTCAACGTCAATTCCGCCCATGAAGTAATGCTGTGACGGCACGACCGGAATGTTTTCCTTCGTGACATCGTACCCTTCCTCCAGGCAATGCCGGTAAATGTGCGGAAAATGTGACTTGATTTCTTCCTTTGGAATCGGGGCAAACGACAACCATACATGCTCTGTCCCCTCTTTTTCCATCTCCGCAAAGATGGCGTTTGCCACCACGTCCCTCGGCAACAATTCATTGACAAACCGTTCCCCCTTAGAATTGAGAAGCACCGCGCCCTCGCCGCGCACCGACTCGGAAATGAGGAACCTTCGTCCCTGCTTGTTCGTATAAAGCGTGGTCGGATGAATCTGGATATAGTCAATGTGCTGTAGCTTGATGCCGTGTTTCAAGGCAAGTGCCAACGCGTCCCCGGTCAAATGGCGATAGTTGGTAGAATGTTGGAACAATCCCCCGATGCCGCCCGTCGCAAGAACGGTATAATCGGCATGAATCCTTATGTAGCCGCCGCTCGCGTCACGCCCCACAATCCCGCCGCAAGCGGCCTCCTCCCGGACTTCTCCGCAAGCAGCCTCCTCGCCGACAACCTCGTTGCAGATAGAACTGCCGCAACCAGACGCGTCCTTCAAAAGCAGGTCCACCATCGTAAAATTTTCCAGGATGGTAATGTTCTCCCGCTCTCTCGCCGCCGCCAAAAGATGGGACGTGATTTCCTTTCCGGTCTCGTCCTCGTGGAACAGAATCCGCGGCTTCGAATGCGCCCCCTCACGGGTGTACAGATAGCCTTTTTCGTCCGTCTCAAAACGAACGCCAAAGGATACGAGCTCCTGGATCACGTCCCGCGAAGAGCGAATCATGATATCCACCGAGTCCGGATTATTCTCATAATGTCCCGCCCGCATGGTGTCTTCGTAAAAAGAATCATAATCCGTTTCGTCCCGCAAGACACAGATGCCCCCCTGCGCCAGATAAGAATCGCTTTTCTCCACCTCGTCCTTTGTCACCATGATGATGTTTTTTTCTTTCGGCAAATTCAGCGCGCAATAAAGCCCGGACACGCCGCTGCCGACAATTAAAATATCGGTATTCATCTCTTTCTTATGCCAACCCTTTTACTTTGCCAGTTCTCCTGCATTTCCAATACTCTTACTTTGCCAGTTCTCCTACATTTCCAACGCTCTTACTTCACCGGTGCCTCACTTCGTTTTCCTACTTTGCCAATTCCAGCATGCGCTCAAGTGGAAGCAACGCCCTTTCGCGCACCTCCTCGCCGACTTCTACCACCCGGTTTTCTTGTTCCAGCACGTCCAGAACCTTTTCCAACGTATTCAATTTCATGTCCTGACAGCATGGGTGCGGATTTGGAAAATAAAACCGCTTGTCCGGGTTATCCGCCATCATTTCGAACTGAACCCCGACCTCGGTACATACGATAAACTCTTGCTCCGCGCTCGATTTCGCATAATCCATGATCCCCGCCGTGCTGCCGATATAATCGGACAAGGCAAGAACCTCCGCCTCACACTCGGGATGGGAAAGCACCCGGGCTTTCGGATGTCTCTCTTTTTCGACCCGTACTTGTTCTGCCGTGATTTTCGCATGAATCGGGCAGCACCCGTCATTTAAAATGATATTCTTCCCGGGTACCTGACCGGCGACATAACTGCCCAGATTTTTGTCCGGGATAAAGAAAATATTTTGATTCGGCAACGCCTTTATGATTTTCACCGCATTGGAGGACGTGACGCAAACGTCACTTTCGCATTTGAGTTCCGCCGTCGAATTGATGTAACAGACCACCGCGAGGTCGTCATACTTCTTACGCATTTCCTCAATCTTCCCCGGCCTTACCATGTGTGCCATCGGACAATCCGCCGACAAATCCGGCATCAAGACCTTTTTATCCGGATTTAATATTTTTGCACTTTCCCCCATGAAGGACACGCCGCAAAATACAAGGACGTCCGCCGTGCTCTGCCTGGCGGCCTTCGCAAGATAAAACGAATCCCCCACGTAATCCGCAATGTCCTGAATCTCGTCAGGGGTATAATAATGGGCGAGGATGACCGCGTTCTTCTCCTTTTTCAATTGCTCAATCCGAGTTTTCATATCCACCCTTCCTTCCGTTGTTACAATCCACGGCCTAACCGGCCGCGAATTGTAACGGCATCCAGCCATTTAAAATTGCCTGCGGCAATGGGCTGGATGCCCATGCACTCTCACTGTAACCTCTTCTCTCAAATTTAGCCCATTATACCCCTTGTTTTTACATCTGTCAAGTCATCTGTAAAGTAATATGTGAACACTTCTTCGTGCACCAATATTATACTCACGACAGATTTTATCTGCCGTGAGTATCGCGCCAGCCGCAGCCGCAAAGCGGCATGTTTCCTTATGTGGCTGTGCGCATCATGTTATATTGAGCGGCAATTAAATCTGCCGCTCAATATAGTTTTCCCATCCCCCTCACAAGCAAAACGTCATATATGGCGGTATGCAAAAAATCCCGTCCTTTTCCTGGAAATTACGTGGATGGATGATATAGCACCTTCCGATTCTGGTTTTGTACTTTTCCTTAAACCTCAAAAGCGACTTCATCGTATACCGATTTCCCGATTTCACTTCTATTGGGAATATTTTATATTTTAACTTGCTATTATTAGAAATGATAAAATCAATTTCAATGTCATTTCGATGCTTTTCCTCGTTATATTGCGTATAAAAATACAACTTGTGCCCGTTTGCAACCAGCATTTGCGCGATTACGTTCTCATACAGCATTCCCTCGCTCAAGGACAACTTCCCGTCAAATATCTGTTTGTACACTTCGTCTTCCAGCAATTCATTTTCATCAAATGCATGGCTTAGCAAAAGACCCGTATCTCCCATGTAGCATTTCACATAGGAACGGTTCTCGTTCATAGACAACCCGACGTTTGGATCATTACAGAGAAAACATTCATTTGATATCATGGAATCAGATAACCAGAAAAATGTTTCCTCATATTGCTCCGCATAGGAACCGTCACTCACCCACTTAAATTTCACACGCTTCTCATGTTGCGACAAAAGCCCCGGAATCTGGTCGAAAATCGAAATCACCTTGCTTCTATATTGCGCCTTGATTTTCATGATATCACTTCGATACAGTTCAAGAATGTCCCGTTTCTCCATATCGGCGGCCTCGAAATCCTTGTGGTTTTCCAAAAATAACACGCCGCTTTTCGGCATGCCCCCGACAAGCATATATTGCTTGAATAATAGCATGGCCTTATCGTGCATGGAACGCTCCAGCGGCTCTTCTTCCTCAAAGCAACGTTTGATATAGCTTACAAGCATTTCCTCGCCCAATGCCTGCGCAAATTCCTCAAAATCTAGCGGATACATTTTCATGCGCCTCTCTTCCGAAGGAATCACGATATCTTTTACATTTTCCTTAATCGAAATCAAGGAACCCGTCTCAATATAATCATATCTCCCGTCCGCGACCAGGTGCTTGATCGCCGCCCTGGCCCTGGGATACATCTGCACCTCGTCAAAAATGATAACGGATTTCCTTTCATACAACTTTTTCCCATAGGCCGTGGACAAGAGCATAAAAAATGTATCCAAATCATTTAAATATTTTTCAAAATATCCCTGGAAAAAACCGCGTCCGCAAGCCCGACCAGGCTTCCTCGCCACGTTGCACACGCCCAGGCAGTTAAATGCCGCCATGGCGGAAAGTGCGCCGCCCTCCCGCATACACCCTTCAAACCCTTTCAGGGTAATTTCACGAAGCGACTGCTCCCGCATAAATTCACAAATTCCCTTGCGGTTGGTTTCCTGGTCATTTCCACAAATATGCTTCAGCATGGCAATCATGCCCTTTTCCTGCATGGACTCACACTGCACCGCGCCCAAAATATAGGAGATGGCCGCGTCTTCCGAGTAATACTCATGGTTTCTGCCGGAGAACGGCGTGCGGTGAATGTCCACGCCCGGTCCCATCGTACAATTCGTATTATTATAAAATCCGTCCTCGGCCAGGAAATATCCCCTCCGGGCAAAGAGCTCCTTGCTCCAGCTGCAGGCCATGGTTCCCTGATTGACATAGGTCGTGTTATTTCCCCCGTCACCATATTTATACTTGGTAGAACCGCCGTCCGGGCCGTCGCACTGGTAATTCTGCGGCTTGGAAATGGTTCCGATGGCCTTTTGTCCCCAGGAATCGCTCACGATCAGGCTCAGTTCCCCTATGGAAAGCTGGCTTAAGAATTCGTCCCATTTCTCCTCGTCCTCCCACTCGATTCCGTACATGTCAATGAATTTCACGCCCGCGTCCTGACCATGGGCATGGCTTTCCGGCTCACCGACGATCGCTTTTAATTCCTCGTAAAAATCCCCGGAGCGAACGGAACGCATCTCGTCACTGATCATCAAATCGTCATACGTTCTCGGGAACGTGTTCCAGACGCTTCTCGTCAAATACGTCACCGTGTCCTCGTAAAACGCATTGTAATCCGTGGCAAAGATCCCCTCGTCAAACTTATTGTCCACCACGTTTCCCTCTTCCGTCATGCGGTACGTCTCATCATCAAACTCCGCTTTCCGCACCATGACCGCGTTCTGCGGATTTCCGCTAACCGCATTGCCCGTTTCATCATACAAGCCTGCCGCGCCCTTGCTCGCCAAAATATTGTTCAGCGCGTCATGCACGTTTGCCCCGATGGTAAAATAGTAATCACCGTCGTCAAGAATGTATCCGCCCGCCCCGTCATGGGCCGTGCTGTCCCACGAGGCCAACAAGTACTCGTCCGCGACAATCTCGATCGTCTGGCTCTCGCCCGGCTCGAGCAAATTCGTCTTGGCAAAGTCCAGCAACTGAATCGCGCTCTTTTCCACCCCGCGCTCCATGTCATACTGCGTATAGGGCACCTGCGCGTAAAACTGCACGACGTCCTTGCCCGCCACGTCTCCCGTGTTGGTCACCTTGACACTCGCGCTGACCGTGTGATCATCGTTGTACTCGACACTTTCCAACTCCTGCTCAAAGTTCGTATAGGACAAGCCATAGCCAAACGGGAAGGTCACTTCGTCCGCATAGTTCCACGCATTTCCGGTCGATGCAAACATCCCGGCCGTCGCACCCGCATTGTAACGCCCCAGCATCAAATCCTCGTACCTCGTCTCATAATACTTGTAGCCCACGTAAATTCCTTCCGCATACACGACATACGTCTCGAAACTGTTTGTAAATGCCGTATTTCCCAGGTTCTGTGCCGCGGCCGAGGACAGCGAATTCGCCGCGAACGTGTCCACGAAATGTCCGGAAGGATTGATCTTTCCGGTCAACAATTCGGGAATTGCCGAAAAACCGGTCAACCCCGGATTGCCAATCCAAAGGCAGGCATCC
>CATLEQ010000038.1 GCA_949915905.1 uncultured Lachnospiraceae bacterium
CAATAAAATTCGGCTTGAAAGTGTGCTTTTGGGACAATATGCCGCCACGTATTGTGATACTTTGGAGGGCGAATACCGGTTTGACACGGAGGCGTTTCGTAAGGTGCTGCAGTTGTTAAAGAGGATAGAGCATATGGACATTCGGTACTACCAAGGTGAGGGCGTGCCGGAAATATTTGAAAATGGGGAACTGTTTGCATTTGACAACATGGAACCATATGTGCGTGAGGGTGCGAGGTGCGTACCACTGCCCTCTATCAACGGGGAAACTTCTGTTAGTCCGATTCGCGTTGGATATAATATCGTCAATCCGAACAGTGGTCAGACCGAATTGGCCATGGAGTACATGTCCTTGCTGGCGGAGTGCGGATTATACACGATGAAGGATTCCGCAAAGCAGTATCCATTGTTGGAGGATATTTTTGTAAATCATGCAAAGTGTGTCTTTGGTGATTTTGCGGATTATGGCGGGGCGTTGGAGGGGTATGTCAGCGGCACCATGACGGAGGACGAGGCAATTCAAGAAATTACGGAATTGACGCAAAGAAAACTCTATCAGTGAATGCGCGTAAAATGTGTGATGATAGGGGGGAGGCTGGAGCCATGCGGAGAAAAGGCGGGAAATTGACATTTCGACAACAGATGAGATTGACGGCGCTTCCGGGAATGCTGGGGGTCGGATTTCTATATCTTCTTCCCGGCTGCGCGTTGTTTTACTATGCGTCAATAAATAACGTGTTTCAAAAGCGGTTCGTGGGACTTGAAAACCTGCTTGACATTTTAAGCAATTCTTATTTCTTGCTGGCCTTGAAGAACACGGCGGTTCTTTTGGCGGCGGCACTTGCATTGGTTCTTTTGCTGGCGATTTTGCTGGTATTGCCGAATGCTTTTTTTGGCTGGCGGACGGAGGGGGTTGCCATTGTGCTGCTCATTCCTTTGTTCACGCCCTCCGTTATTTCTGTGGAACTTTTGCAGAACGTGGGTGGCGGTTTGCCGTCAAGATGGCAGTTGCTGCTTTTGTTTGTGTGGCGAAATGCCGGCGCGATTCTGCTGTTGTTGAGCGTGGGAATGGCGAGGATGGAAAAGGACATGCTGGAGGCGGCGCGGCTGGATGGTGCCAATCGGCGGCAGCTTTTTGTCTACATGCAATTTCCGATGCTGACGCTTTATATCGGCGTGGGGGCGGTGTTTTTGGTGATGCAGTTTTTCGGCATTTTCCGGGAGGCGTACCTGCTGTTTGGAACCAGTTTCCCGCCGGACGAGGTGTATTTGCTGCAACATTATATGCATAATCATTTCCTGCGCTTGAATTATCCCTACCTGGCGGCCGCGGCGATTCTTTTCACCGCGTTTCTGGTCGCAGTGATTTGGGTCGTGCGGGTGCTAACGACACGGTTCATAAAATATCGGCATTTCATCGGCTGTGAGTACAAAATGTCAGAAGGGGGGCGTGGGCGATGAATGCTTCTTTGTTGTTTCAACAATATGGAAATTCCTTGATTTATGCATTGGGGACGGCGATGCTTTCCACGCTCGTTGCCGTGCCGACGGGTTACGCGATGGCGCGATGGAAAAGCGTTTGGATGAAGGCACTTTTCTGGTGTTGCGTGGTGCTTTTGTTTTTACCGTTTCAGGTGACGATGCTGCCGGAATACGTGTTATTGGATTTTCTGCACCTGCTGGATACGCGTTTGGCGATTTTGATTCCGGGAATGGTGTCGCCGCTGCCGATTTTGATTTTGTGGATGGGCAATAAGCAGGTGCCGGACGAGTTTGAGGACGCGTTTTGTTTGGAATCGAGTTCGCTTTTTTTCTATTTCCGGTTTATTCTTTTGCCGAATCTGCGCGGCGTGATAGCGGCGGCTTTTTCCATTTGTTTTTTGCTTAACTGGAATCTGGTGGATCCGGCGTTGATTTTTCTGGAAGACAGGCGACTGTGGCCATTGTCGTTGACGTTGTTAGAACAAGAGGGAGCGACGCAATTGTACTATGGGGCGCTCGACATGGTGCCGGTGGTCTTGCTGTTGGGGATGATACTTGCGACAACGTGGCAGTGGCGTTTTAGGAAGATGTATGGGATCTTAAAGAGAATCCGGAAGGATATGAAACCACGATAGGATTAGGATGTGTATAATGTCGTTTTTGGGGCTATGCAATGTGTCTTTTTATATGTTTCATATAAGGGGACAAGAATGAGAAGCATTGATTTTGGCGTGGAAATAATAGGCGTTATTTTGGGGATTTTTTATATTGTTCTTGGGAGTGGAATGACAAGGGTCAAGAGAAACGCCTTTTGGGGAATTCGAACAAAATGGAGCATGTATAATGATGAAACGTGGGCAGAAAGTAACCGTTTTGGAGGAAAGGGGCTTGTTGTCATCGGAATTCTGACTGTTTTGGGGGCATTGCTTGTTGGCGGGATGATTTCTATTGCCATAACTTGTGGATTGTTTTTGCTATATGTAATTGTAACAGTTTTTTATTCCTACAAGATATACAAAAAAGTAGTGGATTGATTGTTAGATAAGGAACTTCAAGAACCGATTCATGAGGAAGGAGGTCTAAAAGAAATGATAAAAAAACCAAAACTGGCATCCCTATTAATTCTGATTTTGATTCTGGGATTTATCATCGGGATTTTTGTGACAAATTTATGCTATCATATGAGATGGGAAAACAAGCCCCCTATAACGAAAGTGATGGAGGAAAACGACACTTATTACCAAGTGCTGGATCAACAATCTGCCAGTCAAAATGAAACATATTGGGAGGTTCCAACAGAGGCCGTACAATACAAGGAAAAGGTTGTCGCATATACCTATTATGACAAAAAGGAAAACCAATGTCATATGATACTTGATTTTTTCTTTTCGGATGCCACGCGGTTTCACGATAAAAGCGAACTTTTTTTGAAATTCGATGAAAGACTGCAATGGACCACGGATAATGCAACTGCCAAATTATGGGTATTCGAAAACGATGGATATATTTGCAAGGAAACGTTACCTTTTAGCAATGCCGGATTTCTTTTGGCAGGAATAGATATCCAAGGTTTAAATGAAAAGGATTTCCCATTACACATTCAAGTGGATTTGATGACGGCTTGGGCTGAAGAAGATAAACCCGAAAAAATAGTATTTGAGTATGGCCTATGGTAATATGTTTTCTGAGATTCAACAAAGCATCGTAGAGAGGAATGTGTAATGTCTTTCTCATTTTTTATAGATGCTGTCAATGAAGAGGTTTTACAAGTATATGACATATATCCGGCAGATGCGCGGAAAGCAGAAATCTTGTATTTGCAAGATTCTTTCACGATGGATTACAGTGATTCGAAATAGGTATGCGCGGGAGAGGCAAAAAGGAGGCGAAGAACATGAGGAAAATAATCATCGTGGGAATGTGCTTGGCAACGTTGTTGGTTTCTGGGTGTGGCTCTTCAAGGAAAGAAGGTGGGATTGAATCTATTGTAAATGATTTTTACGAGGGTAATTATGAGTACGAGCTGAAGAGGACGACGGCAAGTGAGAAGGGGGAAGAAATTGTCGTTGTGTATGAGGGTAAGGTGATTGCTTCGCCTTATGAGGAATATGTAAAGGTGAAGGAAATGACCGGCTCGGATGAATCAATGCTGTGGACGGAATGTTATTATTCAAAAAAAGGATTTTTGGGCGGAAAATTGGTGATGCAAACAGCGGATCAAGTGGCGTATCAATCGTTTTTTAAGCGGGACTACCCCTATGGGTATGGGGAAAAGTTAGAGTTTGTATTGGAAAGGGAAGAGGAGGTCGATGGCACGGAGTGCGAGGTTTATAAAACGGAGTATACGCAAAAGGTCGGAGGAGGACTGCGAAGCAAGGAAAGCCTGGAGGCGGTAATTACGCAGGAATATTACGTGGACAAAGAAGAGCAACGGCTTGTCATGATTTATACGGATTTGGAAGATTTGTATCGGAAAAATGCGATTGTAAATAGCATGATAGGGGACGAAGGTCTTACCTTGGAAAGAGCAAAGAAAAGGGCGGAAGGAGAAAATCACAAGGCAAGCGAGACATTGAAAATATATAATTACAATGGAAAAATCGAGATGACGGTTTTGGAGCCGTAAGTGGGAGGCGATGATATGTATGAGTCCGGCAAGCCGGACTTTCGCACCGGAGCGCGGCTACGGCTGGTGCAATACTCCGCAGCCTGACATTCTCCTGGTTATGAGAGCAAATCCGTTATGTTAATCATTAAATCATGATAGATGCGTACGGGAATGGTATCATCAAAGGTGTACTGGTTTGTCCCTGATTCGTTTTCAAAGTCATACACGGTAATGGTTCGGGTCATGGGGTTTACAATCCAGTATTCCCTTACACCAGCCATACGGTATTTAAAAAGCTTGATGCCGTAATCGCGATGGGAATCGGAAGGAGATACGATTTCAATGATCCAATCTGGGGCACCATTGCAACCCATCTCATCTATTTTATCTTTATCGCAAATTACGGAAATGTCTGGTTCGACATAATTTTGATTGTCCTTGTTTAAAAAGACTGCAAACGGGGCGGCAAATACTTCACATGTACCCTTTTGAGATTTGATATACTGGTAAATGGCGGCATGCAGGGCACTGGAGATCCTTTGATGTATCGTTCTTGGTGGAGACATCATGTAGATATGTCCGTCGATTAATTCTGCCCGTTGGCCGTTTGGCAGAGCGTAGATATCTTCGAGTGTATAAATTCGTTCTTGCGGTAATGCCATATCGTTCCCCTCGCTTTTTATTTTATTCCCGCGAGCAACGAGCCAAAGTCATGCTTGCATGACCTTGGCGACTGCCGCGAGGGTGAAATACCTTATTATATAATGAAAATGTAGAGATTGCGTTTGTTTCTAGCTTTATTATACATGGTTTATGTTAAAAAATCTATAAGTTTTTATTTACTTGCTTTAGCCATTCAAGTGTGTTAAAATAGACAAAGAAAATTTGCCGCTTCGCGGCTGCGGCTTTAGCGATGCTCACGGCAGATTTCATCGGCCGTGAGTATAAAAAATATAGGGAGGGAAAACGGATGACGGTACAAGAATGTTATGAGACATTGGGAGAGGATTTTAACGAGGTCTTGTCAAGGCTTATGAAGCCGGAACTGGTGAAGCGTTTTTTACTCAAGTTTGAGAAGGGGACGGAGTTTGACGAACTGGAGAAGGCGTTGGCGGAAAAGCGCTATGAGGATGCGTTTCGGTATGCGCATAATATGAAAGGTGTTGGGTTAAATCTGGGCTTGTCGCGGTTCCAAAAGTCCAGCGACACCCTCTGTGAGTCTTTGCGGCACGGGGAGCCGACGGTGGATATAGAACCGTTGGTCGAGGACGTGCGGCAGAATTATAGGCAGGTCGTGGAGGCAATCGGCAAGCTTGATTAAGGAACGGTTCCTAAGGTTGGCATAGCGTGTGTTGACCATAAACAGGTTACCATTCACGGGGGTGTGCGCTTGCCGCACGGCCTCCGTCCGATAAAGTGATGGTGTCGGCGGGCATCCAGCCCATTGCCGCAGGCAATTTTAAATGGCTGGATGCCGTTACAATCTACGGCCGGTTAGGCCGTAAATTGTAACATAAACAGCAGTAGATTTAAGAAGGGTGGAGTAATGCAATGCAAGGGAAGGTACTTATTGTAGATGATATGGAGATTAACCGCGAGATATTGACGGAGATATTGCAGGATGATTACTCTATTATAACCGCGGAAGACGGAGAGCAGGCGTTGGAGATTCTTTCAGAGTTCCAGGGCGAGATTAAGATTGTTTTGTTGGACTTGGTGATGCCGAAGATGGACGGGTTTGCCGTGCTCGAGACGATGAAAGAGAGGGCAATGCTGGGCAAGATACCGGTGCTGGTCATCACGGGTGAGGATTCCGTTGAGACCGAGAGGAGATGCTTTGACTACGGCGTGTCCGATTTTATCAAAAAGCCGTTTGATTTCGCCTTGGTTCAAAGGCGCGTGAAAAACATCGTGGAGTTGTTTTTACATAAGAATGAACTGGAACGGCTCGTGAAGGTTCAGACGGACACGTTAAAGCAACAGTACCAGCAGTTGCAGGTTCAGAAGGAAAAGCTGGAAGAAACTAATGAAAAGATTATCGAGGTTCTTGGTACGGTGGTAGAGTATCGAAACCTGGAAAGCGGCATGCACATTCAGCGCGTCAAAAGCTTTACGAAGATTATGGCGGAGCACATTCAGAGGGATTACCCGGAGTATGGCCTGACGGATCACCAGGTGGACGTCATCGTGTCAGCGAGCGCGCTGCATGACGTGGGGAAGATTTGTATTCCGGACAGCGTATTGCTGAAGCCTGGAAAATTGACGGCGGAAGAGTTTGAGTGCATGAAGTCGCATACCACGAAGGGCAGCGAGATTATCGATGACATTGATGACGCGTGGGACGAGGAGTACATGAAGGCGAGTTATGAAATTGCCAGGTACCACCACGAGCGTTACAACGGCAGGGGATATCCCGACGGGCTGGCCGGGGAGGAGATACCTATTTCGGCGCAGATTGTATCCATCGCCGACGTTTATGACGCACTTGTGACGGAGCGTGTCTACAAGAAGGCATTTTCCAAGGAAGAGACTTTTCGAATGATTATGGCCGGGGAGTGCGGCGTTTTTTCGCCAAAGCTTTTGGCCTGCTTTGAAAAGGCACGGGCGGAGTTCGAGGAGATGGCGGATAAGTTGAAGTAAAAAGTCCCGAACGGCATCGCCGTCGTACGGGGGAGAGAAGATTATGTTATTGTTATTCTTTGGTGTATGGCTCATTTTTAACGGGACAATTACCGCGGAGATTGTCGGAATCGGCGCGGTAATTGTCCTTTTGATGTTTGCATTTATTTGCAGGTTTATGGATTACAGCCTGAGGCAGGAAATCAGTCTGTATAAGAAGAGCATTTATCTTTTGCATTATATTCTCATACTGGGAATGGAAATCGTCAAGGCCAACATGGCGGTGATTCGGTTGATTCTTTCAAACCGTGAAGTCGTGGAGCCGGTGATGGTGTGCGTCCATACGAATTTGAAATCCAATTTTTGCCGGGTGCTTCTGGCAAATTCCATCACGCTGACGCCGGGGACGATTACGGTGTCACTGGATGGGGACGAATGCGTGGTACATTGTCTGGACAAGTCCCTGTCCGAGGGGATGGAGGACTCCATATTCGAAAAAATGCTGGAGAAGATAGAAAGGATTGGTGCGTGACATGAGGATCGTGATGGAACATCCGTGGATTTTTATATCCATTTTGATTATTCTCTCCATTCTTTTGTTTTTTTGCCTGATTCGTGCCATCAAGGGACCGGCCATCGCTGACCGTGTCGTGGCGGTAAACATGATGGGGACGATTGTCATGGTTATCATCGCCATGCTCGCCGTATATATGGGAGAGGGATATCTGCTTGACATCTGCCTGATTTATGCGATGATTAGTTTTCTTGCGGTGGTGGTGCTCACCAAGGTGTATAGCGGCGTGTATCTGGAGAAGATTGCCACAGAGAAAAAAAGACGGCAGAAGGAAGCTTTGTCAGGGAAGCCGGAAAAAACGGAAGAAGGGGGCGGCAGGGCATGATCGTGGTGGAATGGCTGCAGTTTATCATCGGCATCGGTTTTCTGTTGACGGGACTTGGCGTCTTTGTCGTGCAGGTATTTGGCGTCTTTAAGTTTGATTATGTCCTGAACCGGATGCACGCGGCCGCGATGGGGGACACGCTTGGCATCGGTGTTTCCCTGGTGGGCCTGATTATTTTGTCGGGATGGAATTTTACGTCCCTGAAAATGGCGTTGATTATCGTGTTTTTGTGGAACGCGTCCCCGGTGTCCTCTCATTTGATCGCGCGTCTGGAGGCGATAACCAATCCCCGTCTGGAACGGCACTGTGAGGTGAAGGAAGGGGTGACGGAGCATGTGTGGGATGAGAATCAGAAAGAGATCATCCGCACGCAGAAAGCGGAGGAGGAAGAGTGATGCATATATTTGAATATATATTGATGGGATTTCTGATTATCTGTGCCATTTCCGTCAGCTTTTCTAAAAATCTGCTGAACTCTATTTTGATTTTTATGTCGTACAGCCTGGTGATGTCGATTATCTGGATTCTTCTGGAATCCCCGGATCTTGCCATCACGGAGGCGGCGGTCGGAGCCGGGGTGACCAGCGTGCTGTTCTTTGTGACATTAAAGAAAATCCACGCGCTTAGGGAGGAGGAAGAGGAGACCGATGAGTAGAAAACTGTCAGAAGAGGAATATAACCGCCAACGGCTCGTCCGCATGAAGCATTGGCTTAGCGGGGAAAAGGACTTGTATCTGGACAATGTGGAAGTGGTTTTGGATGGCGAGTGCGAACCGGATAAAAGAAAGCTGGAGTCGTACGAGCATGATTTGGATGAGATGAAGACGCGGACGTATGATACGGAGCATAACCGGGTGTACCGTTTCTTTCAGCGGTTTTATAAAATGGCGGCGGTGCTTTGCTGCGTCGCGCTGGTGTTTATCCTGATTATGGAAGTATCTTACCTTCCGCCGATTGGCTCCGCCAGCAATCCGGCCAGTAACGAGGTGGCGGCAAAATATATCGAGGACGGCCTGCAGGATACGGGGGCGGTCAACATTGTGACGGGCATGATTTTGGACTATCGTGCGTTCGATACATTTGGGGAATCGAACGTGCTGTTTATTGCGACTTGCACGGTTTTGATTTTGATGCGGAATGATAAAAAGAAGGGAAAGGGAAGCGCGGAAGAAGAGGAACGCCGGGACAGCCATTATGAGCCGAAGAAAGATGCCATTTTGCAGATGGGGGCCAGAATCCTGGTGCCGATTATCATGCTTTTTGGAATTTATATCATTTTGAACGGTCATCTTTCACCGGGAGGCGGGTTCTCCGGCGGAGCCATCATCGGAGCGGGATTGATTTTGTATCTGAACGCGTTTGGATTTGAGAAGACGGAGCGATTTTTTACCGAGAAGACCTACAAGGTGGTCAGCTTTGGTTCGCTGCTCTTTTATTGCCTGGCAAAAAGCTATTCCTTCTATACCGGGGCGCATCATCTGGAGAGTGGAATCCCGCTCGGAACGCCGGGGGCAATCATTAGCAGCGGCCTGATTCTGCCCTTGAACATCTGTGTCGGCCTGGTCGTCGCATGCACGATGTACGCGTTTTTTGCACTGTTTCGAAAAGGAGGGTTCTAAAGGATGTTTGGTTCCAATCTGGCTCCCAACCTGGGGGAGGTCGTCGCCATGATTCTTTTTGGCATCGGGTTCGCGAACCTGTTGCTCCAGAAGAATCTGGTGAAAAAAATTATCGGCTTGAACATTATGGACACGGCCGTGTACTTGTTTTTGGCAATTAAAGGATATATTGAAGGAAGAGCCGCGCCAATCGTGACAGACGGGGTGCAGGAAGTGGAGGCTTATATCAACCCGATTCCAAGCGGCCTGGTGCTGACCGGCATCGTGGTCTCCGTATCCGTCACGGCGCTGATGCTGTCTTTGACGGTAAGATTGTATAAGCGGTATCATACGTTGGATTTGGACGAAATCTCCTCAAGGTTGAAAAAGGAGGGGATGTAATGGCATTTGTTCAAAATGTACCGTTCTTTTCCATCATGTTGTCCATGTTTTCCGGAATCGTGTCGTCGGTTCTTTCGGAAAAAGCCGCAAAAAGGCTGAATACGGCGGTCATTCTTGTGATTGGTGCCGCTTCGGCGTGGCTTCTTGTCTGGCTGATGAGGGCGGGCGGCAGTTATACGTTTATGATGGGGCATTTTCCAGCCCCATGGGGAAATGAAATTCGTGCGGGTGCACTGGAGGCCGGGATGGCTTTGTTTTTCTGTATCATCATGTTGTTGTCCATGTGGGGCGGCCGCAAGAAGTTATTTGACGAGGTGGAAGTGACAAAGCACAATATTTATTATATCCTGACGGATCTTCTTCTGAGTTCTTTGTTGGCGCTGGTCTATACGAATGACCTTTTTACGGCCTATGTGTTTGTGGAAATCAACACGATTGCGGCCTGCGGCCTGATCATGATCCGGCAGAACGGGAGGACGATTGAAGCGGCGGTTCGGTATATGATCATGAGCCTTTTAGGCTCCGGACTGCTCCTGATGGGAATTTGCATGCTGTATGACTTGACGGGGCACCTTTTGATGTCGAACATCAAGGAGCGGGTCGCGGCGATTATGGCGGCGGGAACCTATCAGGTTCCGCTGATGATCACGATTGGGCTGGTGACGGTGGGACTGGCGATTAAAAGTGCGTTATTTCCCTTTCATGCATGGCTTCCGGACGCATATGGTTATTCCACGGTGTCTTCCGCGGCGATGCTGTCCAGTCTGGTGTCCAAGGGGTATATTTTTCTGTTGATAAAGATTTTTTACCGTGTCGTGGGCTTTGACATCATCTGTGCGAGCAAGATTCCGAACGTGTTGTTTCTGTTCGGGCTGTGCGGCATGATTTTCGGCTCGATCAGCGCAATCTGGGAGAAGGACATCCGGCGGATGATTGCATTTTCTTCCGTCGCCCAGATTGGTTATATTTATATGGGGTTCGGCCTGGGAACGACGGAGGGGATGGTGGCGAGCATCTTCCACATCCTTGCCCATGCGGCGACGAAATCGTTGTTGTTTATTTCGGCAATCGGGCTGACGGACGTGTCGGCGGGAAGCCGAAAGTTTTTAGCCCTGACGGGATCCGCATACCGCAATAAAGTGGCAGGGGTGGGATTTAGCGTGGGGGCTTTCTCCATGGTTGGAATCCCGTTGTTTTCCGGGTTCGTCAGTAAGCTGCTTTTCGCGGAAGCCGCGGTGCTGCACCCCACGCATAAAATGATGCCGACGTTAATCGTCCTGGCCGTCAGTACCATTTTGAATGCCATTTATTTCTTGAAGACGGTGGTGCGCATTTATGTGCCGGAGAAACAGGAAGTGGAAATGGAAAAGGGGTATTTCAGAGTGACGGCGGGGCAGCAAAGGCTGTATACGGTTACGATTATTTTGTTTATTTTGATTAACCTGGTGCTGGGAATGATGTCGGAACCGATTCTTGACATCATTCAGACCGGACTTGATTGTTTTGCATAGAAAGGAGACGCGTACATGAATTCGATTGCTTGGCTGCTTTTGGCAGTGTTTTTGCCGGTCGTTTGCGGGATTGTGATTTTGTTCCTTCCAGGAACCCCGAAGCGAAACCAGCTCATTGGTGTCTCTCTTCTTTCATTGGCCGTGTCCATGCTCTGTGCGTTTGCCGTAGTCCTGGGCGGAGAGACAAAAGTTTGCCTTCTGCGGTTTGGCGGCAGCCTGGAAGTATATTTTCATGTGGACGGGCTGGGGAAAGTGTTTGCCGTGGTGATTACGCTCGTGTGGCTGATGGCGGGCATTTTTTCCTGCGAGTATATGAAGCATGAAAAGGAAGAAAAGAGGTATTTTGGATTTTATGTATTGGCATATGGCATCCTGATGGCATTGTGCTTTTCCGGGAACCTGGTGACTTACTACATGTTTTATGAAATGATGACGTTGATGACGTTTCCTTTGATTATGCACAATAAATCAAGGGAAGCGATTATGGCGGGGTTAAAATACTTGTTTTATTCGCTGTGCGGTGCCTATATGGCGTTGTTTGGAATCTATTTTTTGAACCGCTATGCCAATACGCTCAATTTTGTTCCCGGTGGCGGCGGACTGGCGGCGGACGGCCATACCACGTTAATTCTCGTGGTGGTTTTTTTGATGATTCTCGGGTTTGGCGTGAAGGCGGGCATGTTTCCCATGCATGCCTGGCTTCCGACCGCGCATCCGGTGGCTCCGGCCCCGGCAAGCGCGGTGCTGTCCGGCCTGGTGGTAAAAATGGGCGTGCTGGGAATTATCCGCGTGATTTTTTACGTGACAGGACCGGACGTGATTCGCGGAACCTGGGTGCAGACGGCGTGGCTTACGCTTTCGCTCATTACGGTCTTTATGGGTTCCATGCTGGCCTACCGCGAAAAGGTGATGAAGAAAAGGCTTGCATATTCCACGGTCAGTCAGGTCTCTTATATTTTGTTCGGGCTGGCCTTGCTGAACCCGGAGGCCATGACGGGGTCGCTTTTGCATGTCGTATTCCATGCGTGTATCAAGTCTTGTCTGTTTTTGAGTGCGGGAGCCATTATTTATAAGACCGGAAAGACCCATGTGGACGAGTTGAACGGAATCGGCAAGGAGATGCCGTTGACCATCTGGTGCTATACGTTCGCGTCACTGGCGTTGGTGGGCATCCCGCCGGCAAGCGGATTTATCAGCAAGTGGTATCTGGCGGGCGGCGCGCTGGAATCCGGCATCGCGGTATTTTCCTGGCTGGGGCCGGTCATTCTTCTAATCAGTGCCTTATTGACGGCGGGATACCTTCTGCCGATTGCCATCCGGGGATTTCTGCCGGGCGCGGATTATGATTACGCGGGACTTAAGAAGAAGGAACCGTCGGGATTCATGGTCGTGCCCTTGCTTGTATTGGCGGGATGTTCCGTTTTCCTTGGAGTGTTCCCGAATCCCTTGACACAGTATCTGAACGGAGTCATTCAGACGTTATTTTAGGAAGGGGAAGATGTGATGAGTCAATATTGGATTGTGGCGGCCATTCTGCTTCCGATACTGGGCGGTGCATTTACCCCGATCTTACCGTTTCGGTCAAGGAAGGCGATGATGATTTATCTGGAAACGCTGACGCTTGTGACTTCGGCCATCGTCTTGTCGCTCTTGGCTCACGGGACGACGGAGACGATGCATTTGGTCTATTTTGTACGCGGGCTCTCCATTTCGTTTCGGATTGACGGACTGGCGATGCTCTTTGCGGGACTGGTGTCCGTTCTCTGGCCATTTGCCATGCTGTATTCCTTTGAATATATGGAGCATGACGGCCGTGAAAAAATTTTTTTCGTGTTTTACAGTATGACGTACGGGGTGACGCTTGGCGTGGCATTTTCGTCGGACATGCTCAGCATGTATCTTTTCTATGAGCTTTTGACATTGGTGACGGTGCCGCTGATTTTGCATACGCTGGTGCGCGAGGCGGTTCTTGCGGTAAGGCAATACCTGTATATGTCATTGGGCGGCGCGGCATTTGCCTTGATTGCGATTGTTTTTTTGATGGTGTATGGAGACACGATGGAATTTACCCTGGGCGGGGTGCTTGGTCCGGCTGTTGTCGGGGATAAGACCAATCTGTTGCTGTTTATATATCTGCTGGCGTTTTTAGGATTTGGCGTGAAAGCGGCAATCTTCCCGATGAGTTCCTGGCTTCCGCAGGCGGGCATGGCACCGACGCCGGTCACGGCGTTGCTTCATGCGGTGGCGGTGGTGAAGTCCGGCGTGTTTGCCATTTTGCGGCTGACCTATTATAGCTTTGGTACGGAATTTTTGCGGGGGACGTGGGTACAGCCTATCGTGATGGGATTTGCGATGTTTACGATTGTTTACGGGTGCAGCCGGGCGGTGAAGGAGCGGCATATCAAGCGGCGGCTGGCGTATTCGACGGTCAGCAATCTATCATATATCATTCTGGGCACGGCGATGATGACCCCGGCGGGAATGGTGGGGGCGATGGCGCACATGGTCTGCCATGCGTTCATGAAAATCGGTTCCTTCCTCTGTGCGGGAGCCATCATGCATCAGACGGATAAAAAGTATGTCTATGAATTAAATGGACTTGGCCGGAAAATGCCAATCGTGTTCGGTTGCTTTACCGTGTCGGCACTGGGACTGATGGGCGTGCCGGGACTGGCGGGATTTATCAGTAAATGGAATCTGACGAAGGCGGCGGTGGAAAGCGAGAACGTCATGGCGTATTTTGGAATCGGGTGTCTTTTGATTTCCGCACTATTGACCGCGATTTATATGATGTCAATCGTGGTACGGGCGTTTCTGCCGGAAAAGGGTCTGGATGAAGGGACGCTGGAAGGCATAAAAGATCCCGGTTGGAAGATGTGTTTTCCGCTAATCTGCTTTGCGGCGGCGGTGATTGCGATTGGTTTGTGTTCACAACCGCTTGTATCCTTCTTGCAGGATATCGCGGCGGGGATATATTAAAGAGGAAATGAAATGGAAAATGAAAGAATTTTACTGGCCGTGGCGGTGTTTTTCCCGATGGTCGCCGGTATTGTCTCCTATTTAATCGGAAGAAAAAGTAAGAAGCTGCGGGATGGGGCCGTCAGTTTGGCGGCCATCCTGGAATTTGCGGTCATGGTGCTTATTGTGGCACGGCATGGGGCGTTAGGCGCCTCGTGTACCGTTCCCGGTGTCTGCGGGTTTGGATTGCATTTTACGGTGGACGGCTTTCGGGCACTGTATGGGGCAATCGCGGCATTTATGTGGATGATGACGGGCCTGTTTTCGGAAGAATATTTTGCCCATTATCGGAATCGGAACCGTTACTATTTGTTCTGGCTCATTACGCTGGGGGCGACGGAAGCCGTCTTTCTCTCGGCGGATTTATATACCACCTTTATTTTTTTCGAGGTGATGTCGTTTGCCTCCTATGTCTGGGTGGCGCAGGATGAGCGGAAGGAATCTCTGCGGGCGGCGGCCACGTATCTGGCGGTGGCGGTCATCGGCGGACTGGTGATGCTGATGGGACTCTTTTTGCTGTACCATCAGGCGGGGACGCTTACAATCAGTGAGCTTTATGATGCCTGCCGGGGAAAAAACGTGTATCTTGCCGCGGGGTGTCTGTTTTTTGGATTTGGAGCGAAGGCGGGCGCGTTTCCGCTTCATATCTGGCTCCCGAAGGCACATCCGGTGGCTCCGGCTCCGGCGAGCGCGTTGCTGTCCGGTATTTTGACAAAGACGGGAGTGTTTGGCATTCTTGTGATTTCCTGCCGGATTTTGTTCCATGACGCGTTGTGGGGGACGGTTGTGCTGACTGTTGGCGTTCTGACGATGGTGGTCGGAGCGGTGCTTGCGTTGTTTTCTATTGATTTTAAGCGGACGCTGGCGTGCTCTTCCGTGTCCCAGATAGGATTCATTTTGACGGGAATCGGCATGCAGGGGCTTTTGGGAGAAGAAAATGCGTTGGCGGTGCAGGGAAGCTTTTTGCACATGATGAATCATTCTCTGTTCAAGCTGGTGCTTTTTATGATGGCGGGAGTCATTTATATGAACCTGCACAAGCTGGATTTGAATGACATCCGGGGATTTGGCAGGCACAAGCCGCTGCTTGCGGGAATCTATCTGTGCGGCGCGATGGGAATCGGCGGCATTCCGCTTTTTTCGGGATATGTGAGCAAGACATTGATTCATGAAAGCATAGTGGAATATATTGAACTGCTTCGGGAAGGGGCGGTGACGCCCGTGCTTTTGGGAGCGGGGAGCATGAAGCTGGTGGAATGGGCATTTCTAATCAGCGGTGGCTTTACGGTCGCTTATATGTGCAAATTATTTTTCGCGGTATTTATTGAGAAAAACAGTAATCCGGCGGTACAGGAAAAATACGATGCCATGAACGGAAACTATATGAGTAAAAAAAGCGCGTTTGCCCTGATGGTTGGTGCGGCACTATTTCCCGTCATGGGGATTTTTGCCCATGCGACGATGGATCGGGCGGCAGAGTATGTAAAGGGTTTCTTTGGACTTCGGCATATCCATGAGGTGTCGTATTTTAGTTTTGCGAATTTAAAAGGCGGGCTGACCTCGATTGCGATTGGCGTGTTTGTGTATCTTGTCGTTGGAAGATTGTGGATGATTCGGAAAGAGGAAAACGGGGATACGACCTATGTTGATTATTGGCCAAGGGTGCTGGACTTGGAGGATTATGTTTATCGTCCGATTCTTTTAAAGGCACTTCCGGCCGTTTGCGGCGCGGCGTGCTTCGTGCTGGACAACATAGTTGACGTGATTGCGAAAATCCTGCCGATTGTGGGAAGCGTGGGAGCGAGCTTTTTGGATACGTTCATCGACACAATCGTCGTATTTTTGCGGAAGACGGTTTATAAAGACAGTCCGCAGCCAAAAGAACTGCTGGAAGGAAATGCGCTGACCTATCAGTTGGGAAACTTCGTGAATCATGTCGTGGGAGTTTTAAATAAGACAGCCTGGCGCGACCGACCGAATGAGAAGGATTACACGCACCAATATGCGTTGGCTTACACAAGTTTTAAGGAAAATACAAGCCTGATCGGGCGGAGCCTTTCCTACGGATTGATATTGTTCTGCGTGGGACTTTTGGCAACGCTGGTGTATCTGTTGCTGGTGCTGATCGGGATCATGTGACGGGATTGAGGGAGTGCCCTGGCACGGAACAATCCGTGTATCGTTAAGCGGTGCTAGTTTGGCGAATAGGACATACTTTGCATGAAATAGGATAGTAAAAAAAGAAATGTAGATGCCGATGGCATGTGGCGCGTTCCCATGTCTCGGCATTTTGACGCAGAGGTGTTTTATGAGTCAAAAGGTAGAAAATCTTTTAAATCTTGCGTTGGACTCGACGGCGGCAGAACGGGAAAAATCGCTGAATCTGGACGTGGGATATGACCCTATCGATCGGGAATGGGATTTGATTGTCAAGTATTCCGGCTCGCTTGAAGCGGTGAGGGGACTGGCCGTCTCCGTCAACGAGATGGTCAATGAATATGCGGTGGTGACGGTGGCGGAGTCTAGGATTCCGCTCTTGTCACAGCTTGCGGAAGTGGAATATATCGAAAAACCGAAGAGGTTGTTTTTTCAGGTGGAAAACGGAAAGAGAGTTTCCTGCATCAGCAATGTGCAGCAAGCTCCTTTTTCTTTGCGCGGAAAAGGAGTTTTGGTGGGAATCGTGGACAGTGGGATTGATTATACGTTGGACGATTTTCGAAATATGGATGGGACGACGCGAATATACAGCTTGTGGGATCAGTCGATTGCCGGAAATCCGCCGCCGGGATACGAGGTGGGGACGGAATATACGCGGGAGGAAATTAACCTTGCACTGACGGCGGGGAACGTACAAGAGCGAAGGCAAATCGTGCCGAGCCAGGACGTTTCCGGACATGGGACCGCGGTGGCGGGAATCGCGGCGGGAAGCGGACGAAGGGCGGCCATGGGGCAGCCGGGCCAAGGGGCGGTCGGCGGTCAAGGGCTGGCTGGTGGTCAGGGAATGCAGGTGGTGCAGGGAACGCAGGCAGGGCAAAGCTTGCAGAATAGTCAGGTCGGTGTCGCGCCGGAGAGCGAGCTGATTGTCGTGAAAATGGGAAATCCGCGTTCGGATGGTTTTCCACGCACCACGGAGCTGATGATGGGCGTGGATTATATTATCCGAAAGGCACAGGAACTTAGCATGCCCGTGGCGGTCAATATTAGCTTTGGAAACACGTATGGTTCGCATGACGGCACTTCGCTTTTAGAACGTTATCTGGATGACATTTCCAATTACTGGAAAAGTGTCATTTGCGTGGGAAGTGGAAACGAGGGGACGACGGCCGGACATACGGCAGGAGTATTGACGATGGGAAAGGAGCAGGAAATTCAGTTTGGCGTGCAGGAAAGCGAG
>CATLEQ010000039.1 GCA_949915905.1 uncultured Lachnospiraceae bacterium
GATGTGACACCATGTTCATCGGTAGGGAACAAGAACTTTCTTCCCTGGACAAATTATATACATCAAACAAGTTTGAATTCGTGGTCATTTACGGCCGCCGCCGAGTAGGCAAAACCGCGCTTATCACGCAATTCATCCAAGACAAAAAGGCGATTTACTTTATGGGCGTGGAGAGCAACGCCAGGCAAAACCTGGAAAACCTTAGTCAAAGCATTCTGGAGTTTTCCATGGATGCTCCAACCGAAACGGCCTTCCTTTCGTTCCAGGCCGCCTTGGAGCATGTTTTCAAGCTGGCTAAAGAGGAACGTCTGATTTTGGCCATCGACGAATATCCTTACGTGGCCCGCTCTTCCAAGAGCCTCGCCTCCACCCTGCAGCTTTTAATTGACAAATACAAGGACGATTCCAAGCTCATGCTCATCCTCTGCGGCTCCTCCATGTCCTACATGGAAGACCACGTTCTTGCCTACAAAGCACCCCTATACGGCCGCCGGACGGCGCAATTGAAAGTGCTGCCCTTTGACTTCGCCCAAACCTGCCTTTATTTCAAACATTTTTCCGCCGAGGACAAGGCTCTCGCCTATGGTATCGTGGGTGGAACGCCGCAATACCTCTTGCAAATGGATGACCGCCAAAGCATGGAAGAAAATATCAAAAATACATTCTTAAACCCGGCCTCATCCTTATTCGAGGAACCCGAAAACCTCCTGAAACAAGAAGTACGTGAACCGGCACTTTACAACGCGATTATCACCGCCATCGCGACCGGAGCCTCGCGCATGTCGGAGATTTCCACGAAGGTCGGGGAGGATACCAGCGTCTGCACTTCCTATTTAAAAAACCTGATGGAACTCGGGCTTGTAAAAAAAGAAACTCCCTATGGGGGGAAGACCTCCAGAAAATCCCTCTATGCGATTGGCGATAACATGTTCCGTTTCTGGTATCGGTTCGTGCCCCAAAATCAGTCCGTCATCACCCGCGGCGCCGCCGATTTGGCCTATAAGCGTATCGAACCATTTTTGTCGGATTACATGGGAATGGTATTTGAGGAAATATGCAGGCAATACCTTTGGAAATTGCTACTAAACGGTGAATCCCCCATTGACTTCAAGGAACTTGGCCGTTGGTGGGGTACGAATCCGATTACCCACGTCCAGGAGGAAATTGACATCATGGGCGAACAAGATAAAAATACCGCCTTATTCGGCGAATGCAAATGGACGAACGAAAAGGTGGACGTCGGAGTTTTGGAAACACTGCAAAGACGCAGCCGGCTATTTCGTTATAAAAAAACAAGACTATTTCTATTTGCAAAAAACGGATTCACCAAGGGCTGTGTAGATTTGGCGAAAAAGTCGGGAAACGTGGAACTGGTAACCTATCATGACATACTGGCATTACTATGCGAGTGACGCAGGAGGTGTAATTTATGCGAAAATCATTCCAGAACTTGAACATGGAATTTCATGTCGGCGACGTATCATTCCAGCTTCTGAACGTCATATACGAAAAACTGGAGCGAAACATCCCCAAGCACAGCCATGGAAGCGGAACTTATGAAATCCACTACATTCCCGCGGGGTATGGCACCTTGCGGACAAACCAGGCCTCCTACGCCATCACGCCCAAGACGCTTTATGTCACGGGAGCACATGTGGAGCACGCCCAATTTTTTAACAAAGCAGATCCCATGTGGGAATACTGCATTTATATCAAAAAGCTGTCTTCTGCCAAGGGTCGTAAATTTAATATCGGCCACAAAAATGCCCCGGATGGAAAACGTTACGAAGACGATGCCGACAAGGACGGCAGGCACAAAAACGGCCACGACGGCACGATGTCTGATTTTTGCAATACGCCATTTTGGTTTGGGGCCGACCAGGAAAACCTGCTGCCGCTAATGGAGCAGATTTTTGAAGAACTGACCTTGCATCCTGCCGGATACAAAACGATGGTGAGCGCCCTGCTCACACAATTATTGATAAAGTGTGCCCGAAACTACGGGCATGACAGCCGGCAGACCCTCCCTGACGAAACCGCCTCTTCCGGCCAGACGACCGTCATCCTCGAGGACTATTTTCTCTATGAATATCAGAACTTGTCACTGGAAGAGCTCTCCCGCCGCCTTTCTTTGAGCCCACGCCAGACGGAACGCCTGCTCAAGGCACAGTATGGCAAGACCTTCCAGGAGAAAAAAATAGAAGCCCGCATGTCCGCCGCCACCGTCATGCTTTCAAGTCCAATGAGCATCACGGCCATCGCCGAACAATTGGGCTACTCCTCCCTGGAACATTTTTCCACGGCCTTCAAAAAATATTATGGCATCAGTCCGAGCCACTATCGGAAAAACTCACCCGCCGCCCCCTGATAGCGGCTGGACACCGCACTACATCGCCTTGATGCGCTCGATTGCCGCCACCGTGTTTTCATAACTGCCAAATGCCGTCAACCTAAAGTACCCTTCCCCGGAAGGCCCGAATCCCGAGCCTGGCGTTCCGACCACGTTCGCCCGTGTAAGGAGCAAGTCAAAAAATTCCCACGAAGTCATGTTCCCCGGTGTCTTAAGCCAGATGTACGGCGCGTTGACACCGCCCGACACCTGATACCCGGCATCCTTCAAGCCCTGGGAAATGACTTCAGCGTTTCTCATGTAATAGGCAATCTGCTCCTTAAGCTGCGCCTTCCCGGCCTCCCCATAGACCGCCTCGCCGGCCTTCTGCACGATATAGGGCGCGCCATTGTATTTCGTCCCGTGCCGCCTTGCCCACAAGGAATGCAGCGTCACGTCCCCGGACTTGATATCCTTCGGAATAATCGTCGCCCCCAGCCGCATGCCGGTGAATCCGGCATTCTTCGAAAAACTCCGCAACTCAATCGCGCACGTCCTCGCGCCCTCGCATTCGTAAATCGTGTGCGGCACGTCCGCCTCGGAAATATATGCCTCATATGCCGCGTCGTAAATGATGACGGCGCCTACCTTATTCGCATAATCCACCCATTCCTGAAGCTGATCCTTCGTAATCGTCGAACCGGTCGGATTGTTCGGGAAGCACAAATAAATGATGTCCGGCGTTTCTTTGGGCAGCTCCGGCGCAAAATTCGTCGCCTCGGTACACGGCATATAAATCACGTCGCTCCATGTTTCCTTCGCCGAATCGTAAGTCCCCGTCCTGCCCGCCATCACGTTCGTATCCACGTAGACCGGGTAAACCGGGTCGCAGACGGCAATCTTATTCTCCGTCGCGAAGATTTCCTGTATGTTTCCCGAATCACATTTCGCCCCGTCGGAAATAAACACCTCGTCCGCGGCAATGTCACATCCCCGCGCCTGATAATCGTTTTTCGCCATCGCGCTTCGCAAAAATTCGTACCCCAAATCCGGCGCGTACCCCTTGAACGTCTCCGCGTGCGCCATCTCGTCCACGGCCTCGTGCAACGCCTGGATAATCGCCGGGGCAAGCGGCTGCGTCACGTCCCCGATCCCCAAACGAATTATGGTCTTGTCCGGGTTGGCCGCCGAATAGGCCGCCACCCTTTTCCCAATCGTCGAAAACAAGTAACTCCCTGGTAATTTCAAATAATTTTCATTCACCTTAAACATCGTTTTATTCCTCCCATGTACCGTCGAACACGACTTCGGCCGGTCCCGTCATAAACACGGTATCCTTTTCCTTGTCCCACTGAATCTGCAAGTCTCCGCCAAGAAGCTTCACCGTCACCTCGTCGCCCGTAAGACCGTTTAAGCTGCACGCCACCGCCACCGCGCAGGCACCGGTTCCACACGCCAGCGTCTCGGCCGAACCGCGCTCCCACACACGCATCTGCGCCGTCCTTTCATCAATCACCTTCACGAATTCCGTGTTTATCCGCCGTGGAAACCGCTCATGATTTTCAAACAAGGGACCGATTTTCTCAATTGGCAGGCCGTTCACGTCATCGACAAAAACGACCGCGTGCGGATTCCCCATCGACACACAGGTCATGCGGTACGTCGTATCACCCACTTTGATTGGCTCGTCAACGACCCGCTCCCCTTTTGCGATGACCGGGATTCGTGCCGGGTTGAAAACAGGCTTTCCCATGTCCACCCTGACCAGCCTCACCTTGCCCTCTTCCACCGTCAAATCTAAATACTTGATGCCCCCCAGTGTCTCCACCGAGACGTGCGTCTTGTCCGTCAGGCCATAATCATAGACGTATTTCGCCACGCAGCGAATGCCGTTTCCGCACATTTCGCCGCGCGAGCCGTCCGCATTGTACATTTCCATCTCAAAATCCGCCACATTTGACGGCTTGATTAAAATCAATCCGTCCGAACCGATTCCAAAATGACGGTCGCTTACCTTGACCGCCACCTCGGACGGATTCTCCACGTTCTCCTCAAAGCAATTCACATACACGTAATCATTGCCAAGTCCTTGCATTTTTGTAAACTTCATATAATCATTCTCCCATAATCGTCAATACCATCTGTGCCGTTTCCAGCATGTTCGTCCCGCTGTCCATGCTGTTTTTCTGCAAATAGCGGTGTGCTTCCTCTTCCGTCATATTATTTCGTTCCATCAATAAATGCTTCGCCTTTTCAATGACGGCGCGCTGGGCCGGACTTCGTTTCTTCGCTTCTTCACGTCGTTTCTTGCGCCGCCGCTGCTGCGCTTGCAGCATCATTTCCACGGTATTAATCAAATCATGGACCTTGAACGGCTGGCTCAATCCGACCACGCCCTCGGCCAGTTCCCGGCTCCATTTGTCCGACGAAGCAATCAAAAGCAGTTCAAACGACTCCGGCACGCTGTCCCGTAACTGCGTATAAACCATGTCCCGCATACGGTACCCGCAGATGATGATGCCCTCGTCCAGGCTGTCCACAGCCTGCAACGCTTGTGCGCCCGTGGTACAGACACCGTACACGTCAATGCCGCCGCGCACTAAAATATTCCGAATCTTGGTCGCAACTTCCTTCTGTGGAAACACAACGACAATGTCATTCACGCCCGCACCACCTCCCATCATTTTGTCCGTGTCCGCCGTCCTGGATTTATGTGCATCCGCCAAGCCAGTCAGCGTAGTGACTGGCTCGAGCCAAACAGTAACCCGCCCTGCTCCTACAACCTATACAGATAGTTGGACAACTCCCAGTCCGTCACCTGCGTGCTATACTCCTCATACGCCTTCCGATATGCCGCTATCAGTTTGGCCGACAATTTCTCACCAAGCACGTTTTTCACCAGGTCGTCTTGCTCCATCTCGCAAACCGCCTCTTTCAAATTTTTCGGCAATGCCTCGATGCCCCTTTCTGCAATTTCCTCCTCTGGCATCCTCTGCACATCCTCGTCCACGCTTTTTGGCGGTTCGATTTTGTTGTTAATCCCCTCCAATCCCGCCGCCAGCAGAACCGCCAGCGTCAAATATGGGTTGGCCGACGAATCTGGGCTTCGAAGCTCCAGCCTCGTGCGCTCTCCCTTTCTGGCCGGAACGCGTACCAACGGACTTTTCGCCTTTCTCGACCATGTGATGTACGTCGGTGCCTCATACCCGGGCACGAACCGCTTATAAGAATTGACGGTCGGGTTGGCAATGCACGTGATGGCCTTCATGTGCTTAAGCACCCCGCCCAAAAAATAATATGCCTCCTGACTGAGTCCGTTTTCATCCGCGTCATCCTGAAATCTGTTTTTCCCGTCCTTCCACAAGGAAAGGTTCACGTGCATCCCCGAACCATGGCAGTCTGCCTTTGGCTTGGGCATGAACGTTGCATGCAGGCCATGACGTTTGGCAATCGTTTTGACGACCATTTTTAGCGTCATGATATTGTCCGCCGTCTGCAAGGCCTCCCCGAAGCGGAAATCAATCTCGTGCTGCGCGGGCGCAATCTCATGGTGGGAGCCCTCGATTTCAAATCCCATTTCCTCCAGCGTCAACACGATGTCGCGCCTTGCATTTTCCCCGAAATCCAACGGTGCCACGTCAAAATAACCTCCCTGCTCATGGGTAACCGTGGTCGGCAGGCCGTCGTCGTCCAAATGGAACAAGAAAAACTCACACTCCGGCCCGACGTTCAACGTATATCCCATCTTTTCCGCCTCGCAAATCACTTTCTTTAAAACCTGACGCGGGTCGCAGGGCAATGGCGTACCATCCGGCCGGTACACGTCGCAAATCAAGCGGGCCACCTTCCCCTGCTGCGGCCTCCACGGAAAAATTTCAAGCGTGTCAAGATCCGGATACAAATAAAGATCCGTATCCCCGCCACAATCCGCAAATCCCTCAATCGCCGCCGCGTCGAACACACAGTCATTATCCAGTGCCCGCTTAAGCTGACCGACCGTGATTGCCATATTTTTCATCGTGCCAAAAATGTCCGTAAACTGCAGCCGGATAAATCCCACGTCCTCCTCTTCCACCATTTCCAAAATATCTTTTCTTGTATAATGATGCATCAACCACGCCTCCTTCGTCCGAACTTGATTATCATATAAAATACCCATTTCGAAAAAACGGGCGTTCTCCACCTATAGAGAACGCCCTTGTTCCGGTAACATTATAACCGGATGATATTAAAATGTCAAACCATATTTCCATCCTTCATCGAATCAAGTCATTTTGAACCGGCGTGTAAAACATTTGCCGAATTTCTTCCAAATCATCCGTTTGGCCAAGAATCCACATCAGCTTCGTGACGGCCGCCTCCAGCGTCATGTTGTACGCCTCTATGACGGGATAGCGTTCTTTCACCTGCTTTCCCACCTGATATACCGCCATGTCACTGCCCTCATAAGGAACCTGCGTCATCATCACGAACGCGCGCCCGCTGTCTATCCACGCTCCAATCGCGCGGGCAAATGCACCGTCACCGCCTCCCGGCAACCCTCCGACTCCGAACGACTGGCAAATGACCGCCCGATACTCGTCCTTCAATTGATATAATGCATGCGGATTCATCCCGGGAATCAAAGTAAGCAAAAGAACCCGCGCCTCCAGTTTGTCAAAAAACTGTGGCTTTGCGTCTCGCGCATACTGCCTCACGGCCAGGTAGCGAATCATCCGGCCGTCACGGATGACGGCAATTTCCGGATAATCCACGCTGGAAAACGCATTGTAACTCTTTGTCCGCTCTTTCCTCGCACGCGTCCCCAACATCACTTTCCCGTCAAAAACAAGGCTGACGTCATGGGAATCCGCATCCGTGGCATAAATAAAACTATTTAACAGATTCTTTCTGGCATCCGTGTCATTTAACGAGATTGATTTTTGCGAACCCGTGATTACAATGGGCTTCGGCGAATTCTGTACAAGGTAGGAAAGCGCGGCGGCCGTGTACGCCATCGTGTCCGTACCATGTGTTATGACAAACCCATCGTAACGGTCATAATTTTCCCGAATAGCAGCTCCCATTTCAAGCCAATGCCCCGGTGAAATGTTCGTGCTGTCAAGGTTCATCAGCTGTAGCGTGTCAACCTGACAAAAAGTTCCGATTTCCGGAACATGGCATAGGATTTCCTCCGAAGTAATGGCCGGACAGAGCCCATGCCCGCTTTCGCGTGACGCAATCGTCCCGCCCGTGGCCAGCATCAAAATGCGCTTCATGTTCGTCGTTCCTTCCTTTCCCCTTTGTTCTTTAACCGTAACCGTTCAGACAAGCCTGAACTGTTACCTTTAACCTTCTCTTTCCAACAATTTTTGCATGTCCACTCGAATGTCGTCTATCGTATATTTTCTCATCTCATTTTCCATGGCTTCTTGAATCGCCCGCAGCTTCTCGTCCAAAAGTCCATGGATATTTCTCCCGACCGGACACTGCGGGTTTGGATTTTCATGAAAGTGGAACAACTCACCGTTTTCCACCAAATCCACCGCCTCGTAAACGTCATAAAACGTAATGTCCGAAAGCGGCCTCGCCGGGCTTATGCCCCCCGTCCCTCTCGCGACCGTAATCAATCCTGCCTTTTTCAACTGCGAGAGAATCTTCCTGATAATGACCGGATTCGTGTTGATACTGGCCGACAAAAAATCGCTCGTCACCTTGTATTCGTCTTTAAACGTATCCATACATGCCAATACGTGCAGGGCAATGGTAAATCTACTTGATATCTGCATAAACAACACCTCCGGTATCATTTTAATACATTTGTGCTGTAATTGCAATGATTACATTGAGATTCCGTTTATGCCCTCAACCACTTATTGCTATAACTCTTCAATCATTTTTATTATTTCTTCTCCCGTACATATATCCTCACACCCTATTTTTGCTTCTTGTTCTGAATACACAGCCTCTAAATTTGCTTCATATTCTTCTTTCGAAACCTGAATTCCATCCCACACATACTCATAAATAAAATTCCCTTCTTCATCACATTGTACGTTAGTATTATCTTCCGCACCGAATTCACCTTTATGCAACATAACAAACTTTCCATCCTCTATCTTATATATATAATCATGATATCTGTCCATACGTCCCCCACCAACACGAAACATATTCTGCAACTCCATATACGATAATCCATAACTATACAAGTGTAGTTTCACCAATTCTCCATCTTTATAGGTAAGCAATGTATCTCCTAGCGCAACGATGCCACTCATTATATATAACTCTGGAATGTCATCCTCATCTATATATACTAATTTATATCCTCCCCACTTATCTTCTCCAGTCCCTCTCTCCGTTTCTTTAACTGTCTCAATATACTTTTGTTTCCAAAGTTCTATCTCACCATCATCTACTTCAAAATCAGAAATTTCCAAAACACCCCATTTTCCATCTTTCTTCGCCCAACACTTTCCATCGTATACCGGTCTGAGTTCTTCAAACACCCCTGACGGAATCACGCTCTCTCCATGTATATCTCTTAATTCCCACTCGTTGTTTTTGCATAACACTACGTATCCGTCCGTTGCGGCGTAACAATATTCCTCCCGCTTTCCATTTTCACGATGCCCTTCTTTCGGAGAGTACTCTTTCCATGAAGCGTCATATTCTATCGGTATTATAATTTCTCCATTTTCATTTACATAGCCCCACTTTTCATTCTTGCACACTGCCAATAATCCCTCCGAACAAGACCCGCATTCATCATAAATAAAATCCGTCACAAGCCTGCTATTAGTATAAATAGCATATTTTCCTTTTTGCGTTTCATACCACTCGTCTATTTCTGCCCTATATTCTTTGTCCGCGAGTTCCTCCTCCACTTTCCCCTTCTTTACGGGAATCGTTTCCGTAGGATCTGGCATTTTGTTATGGCCATAAACTGAAAGCTTTTTTAATCCATCATCCCAATAATAGACCCCTCCATATAAATATGTCGAATCCCCATGTCTGACATATGAAACTCCTACCACTCCTTCCTCACATAAAGCGACCTCCATTACATCATCACCGCCCAGTTTTGCATGCGGTTTCCTATATCTCATTTCATAACTAGAATAGTAAACATCAACAGACTGATATTCCATTCCCTCCAATAGTTCTCCGTTCTGGTCTATCAATCCATATGCATCTCCTTTTTTAATCACCGCATACCCGAGATTTTGGTCTTTTCCCAATTGCTTATGTAACAGATTTACCGGTGTTTCCTCCCAACTAATACCATTAAGATAGTAAATATTATCCGCCTCTATCGTTGGTTCGACTGCCCATGTATATTCTCCGTCCTGCTTTCCTGCAGTTTGGACTCCCCCGTTCTCATCCAAATATTTTTGATTATCCTCCACCAAAAAGCCATAGCATGATCTACTATTTGACTTATCCGCATTTCTAAGACGTACCAAACATCTTGCAATTTCTTCATTAATTCGATTTTGCTCTTCTATCATTGGCCGTAACCGCTCTCTCATCTCTTTACTTTGCATCTTTATTTCCAAGGAAGAAAGTGCCGCGCTTCTCGCAATATAACAAGATTTCAAATATGCGTAACAATACTGACTCACCTTGTATAGGCTTTCCGCCGTTATATCTTCCTTTCCAAACATCAATGCCTCCTTTGCCTCTTGATAAGAAATCAATGCATCCCCTTGCAATACCATTGCGTAAAGAGCTAGCTCAAACTGGTCTGCCGAGCTCAATCCGTCGGCAATCCACTTGATATTTCCCGATGCAAAATCCCACGCTATCAGTGCCAGCGTTGCTTGCGTTCCCAATGCACTGCCTAAATCCGCGGCATCCATAATTAAGTCATCTATATTTTCCTCTAAATATCTCAACGCCGAATATGTCAGCACATCTGATTTTAGCATGTTAAGATGACCGATAACGCTATCCTTCATTGCCTTAGATGTAAGCGAACTTGAATCCGTCCCACGAATATAAGTTTCCAAGGCTTGTATGGAAAATTCGTCTTGATTTTGAAACTCTTGTGCGTACCCTACCACTTCCGCTACTTTAAATATCATATTTAAACCTTTTGTCACCCCCGATATTTCTTTTTGCATTTGCAAAATCACTCCACCCGTGTGTGAAAACCATGTGGCCTTATCACATGCATCTTCCAGTTCCTGATATGCTCTATTATACTTCCCAATACTGGATGGATTTTCGGCTCCTATTTGATCCTTCAACGCGCTACAAGCATCATACAATGCGGCCACATTTGTCTCATGATACTTATCTATTTCAGACAGTGCTTTCCCCAATTTTCCATCCGCCGTTATATACTCCAGTTTTTCTTTCATTTGTTTCACTGTTTGTTCTAATTCATCATTGGATTGAACACAAAATAGCATTGCAATTTCTTTTCCATATTTTGCATCATAAGACGAGCTATCCAATGCCAATGATTGAGCCATTTGCACCCACGATGCACCATCCTTTTTTAGAAGCCCATTAAAAACATTCACCAAATGGCTAGAAATTCCTATAGTCATCCAATCTGTCTCCGTATAGCCTAAATCGTCAGTCCAATCAAAACTGTATTTACTTATCAATTCCGCATCCATAAAAATATCCATAATATTTTCTACCGGCATGTCTATCGTAATAACGCCATCCACAACCAACATACTACCGTTCATAGTCAACAACGAATACTCCAGCGGAATCCAAGCCGTTTCTCCATCTTTTATACTCTCAAATGGCGCTTGGTAAGCCTCTGACACTTTCAACAGAAAATGTTTTATCTTCGTACTTCCAAATTCAAACATCGTCCTTGCTCTCTTTGTTCCATTTGATTTCTTATCAAAAATGGTTACTCCAGCATCTCCTACTTCTACGTCATACCCAAGCCTTTTGGCAATCTGCTTTGCATCCACATAAAGGTTGTCTTTATATGTCATGACACTTAATTCTTCCAATTTTCCTCTATTATCCGAATACTCAACCTTTATTATATTATACTTATATTTTTTATTCCCTTTTGCATCAACCACAGTCACGGAAGATAATATTATCACCATGCACAAAATGATACTCAATAATCGTTTCATCCCTCTTCTCCCTCCTTGAACTCGGTTATCATTTCTTGCATTAGTTTTTGATAACTAATCAGCATATTTCCAGTCAATGCATTAACAAACTCTTCGCTTTTATAATCTGCTGAAAATAATCCATCCTCATAGCAATATGAAATTTCAACCTCTTCCGTTATCTTTTTTGCCTTTTTTACGTAAGAAAAAATAGCTTTCACCACTTCCTCCTCCGTCAAATCATTTAACTTCAAATCCTGCAACATCGTGCCCAATTGTGGGTGTGTAATTTCATAATAAACAACATCTTCTTCCACCGCTATTAATTTCATGGAATCTTGCTTTATAATTTCTCCTATGATACCATTTCCATCTCCCCTATCCGATTCATATAAAGCCATCACTTCCTCATTTTCCAAGCTTTCCTGAGTATAAAATAATTGCTTGTTTATTTCTTCCAAATCGTTTTGATTCACGGCATCCACCATCCTGCTTGCCATTTCATAAATAACACCATCCTCATCCTTGTTTTGAAAACGGTCAATTACGGACTTCATAAAAGGCAACTCAATAATCCCAAAATGGACAAGACCACCAGTTGTACCAATCACCAAAACAACTCCAATCAGCATAACGGCCAACCATTTTCCAATTCTGCTCCTCTTTTTTTGTTTCTCACTCTTTTTTACCATCTGTATATCCTTTCCACGTACATGTTTTATAAAAATTTCGGAGATAGTATACAAGCTACCATCTCCGATTAGATCACAATTTTTTCGAAATGAGTTGACTTATTTTTATTCCCCTTTCTCGTCAAACTTTACCTCTATCATTTTTGCATTGGAAAAGTCAATTGTATCAAATAGCGGTTCACCTTTTTCATTAATATATTCCCATTCCGCCGAAGTCACTATTGTATTTTCCTGATATATGATATTTGAATACAAAGAAAACACATTCTCTGTCAATTCACTTATATACGCATCCTTTTTTAAGGCTCTTGCCACTCCATCCTGGTAAGCCGTGACTGCACAATATCCATTCTCTGACAAAGAATATAATTCCTTTCCCTCATCGTCATACACCTTGATATCTTCATAATGTTCATACTCCTTCTCTGATCTACGATCTAACGTCCCAACAATCAGCTTTCCTTCGGATAATGCAAACTTATCTGCCCGTATCGGTTCTCCCACAATATTCCAAGATGTATCAAAAATTCCCGCATACTCTTCTTGGTCAACCCCTTGTAATCCTAATACTATTTTTCCACCTTGATATTTTAAATCTGGACAACTAATAACCTTTTCTGCATATTCATTATCCATTTTCTTGAATTCTTTTTTTAAAACACTATAATTAATCAAGTCACGATGCATGGGGCGACTGAGATAATAATTATAATCTCTATAATCAATCTCATTTTTAAATACACAATAATTTTCATAAACATATGGCACTCTACCATTATTGCTATAATTCCAAGCTGAACACAAATCCAAATCCTCGGGCAGTGGAACATCCTCAAAGTTCCCTTTTGAATCCATAAAATGTAACGCGTCAACCATATCAATCAACGCAACATCTTCAAAAAAATATTCCCCCTCTATATCGTCCCCATTATTAGTATTATGATAGTCCAACCCAAAGCTAAATTCCGAATCTATCCATTTTCCACTGTTTATACAATATGTATGTTGAACATATTTTCCTGTATCATCTTCTGCACTATATCTCCAAACACCTTGTCCACAATAAGTCACTCCTATACCTGTCGTACCTTCATACTCAAATCCCGTCACTTCATTCCCTTTTGGATCATACAAAACATACTTATAATATGCTTGATCAAAACCCGATATGTATTCTTCCAACCAAAGATATCCATCCGCACAGGAATACCACTCATCCGTAATTGGAAAAGTATACATTATCTCTCCCTCTTTATCAATGTTCATAATCCCCTCTGGCGTTCTTACAAATGCATACCCCTCTGAAAAACAAGATGTTTTAAATCCCGTTTCAATCTCACTCGAAGAGTAAGGTATATCCAAAACAAATTGTACTTCTCCCTCTTTATCAATGACCCCATAAAAATACTCTTCATCCTCACGATAGACAATCCACGCCAAGCCTTCACTATATGGATATATGTATTCGATAATTGCATCTGAATGAACTTCCGCGGTCTGTTTCGTATCACTCGCCCCCTCTATATCATCATTCTCCATATCAATATCGGCTCCATCAAATTCCATCGTGTTATTCTCCGTTATAGCTTTTCCCTCTCCCTGCTTTCCACAACCCATCAAACTCGCAATAAGCAATATTGATACAATAAAAGAAATAACTCTTATTCTTTTTCTCAATTGTCTCTCTCCTTTCTTTTTTTACCTCACTTTCTCAGCGTATACCAAAAAATCAAATTCTTCATTTGGTTTTTAGCCATATTTTCGTAAGTCTCTCTACGAATTGTAGCTTTCTTAAGTCACATCCCCAAAAACACTTCTTATTCGTTATATAAACGCTCCCATCAGTTGCTTCACGCTACTCAATCAATATATTGACTAACCTTTTTATCAATAAACGGAATAACAATTGTACCCTGGCTCAACGCCTTGATTCCAAGTCCCAAGAACAGAACCTTCTCAACAATATTAATTCCACTAACCAATACCGTTATAATCTGGCTTACTTTTACCATTGCAAAATGTCCATTAAAAACTAATACAATATTTCCGATAAATCCAGCCACATCCGGTATTAAATTTATTACCGCTGTCAGCACGGAAAAAAACGTCATCAGAACAATCGCCTTCACGGTGCTTCTTTTTAGCCATATGTTCTCTTCAAACAACAGCGTATAACCAATCAAAACAATGGCTACCAAATAACCACCGAAAAATCCGGCAAGATATGTAATTGCACCAAATGCACCAACCGTAATTCCCAATTTTGTTTTTTGCATAATAATGTCCTCCAAATCTTTCTTAGTCATTTACCACTTCGTCATAACAATCGTCGCATACAAAGACAATCATTCCCAACATATTCTCGTAATGCTTTGTCGCTTTTTTATTACACCATGCACATTCTTTACTGCAATCTTTACAAACATAAGCCATCGAACCATCTGAGGTTTTAAATTCCATTGATGGTCTATGATTACACCAATCACACGGCTCATCCACCGTACGTGGCATTAAGCTTATTACCACCACAACGGCCAATACAGCAATTATTCCAATTAGCATTTTAGGGAATTTCTTCGGTTTTTTACTTGTTATTTCCATTATATCGCCGGTGCTCACGGTATCACTTATTTGCTTTCCGCACTTTGGACAGAATTTCCCATTGCCAATAGGTTCTCCACAATTTCCACAAAAAGCCATCAATTACTCCTCCCTTCTTCCCTTTCAGAGCTTAGTTCCACATTCAGTACAGAAAACCGAACCAACCGGCACTTTCGCACCACATTTTTCACACTCCCTTTCTGCCGTTTCCAATAAAGCTTCTTGTGCCGACTCAGATGATATTTCCGTCTCCGTATTACTTGAAACATCAACAAAGCATACCATGGCCTGACCGCAACCAGTACAAAACCTCATGCCTTTTTTTACCATGGTTCCACAGCCGGGACATTTCACACAATCATTAGCAACATCCTGATTATTGATTTTCGGCATAGCCGCACCGCAAGAACTGCAGAAAGCCACCCCTTTCGGAACTTCTGCACCACATTTTTCACAGTGTTGAATTCCTTTAATATCCTGAATCTGTTTTCTGTATGTAATGTTTTGCCGTTCCAGTTCAACAACTGACGTGACCATTTCAATAAATTCCGATTCACAATCATTCCCATGAATACTTACAAAGAGTTTTCCAATTTGATAGTAAATACCATTAATTTTGTTTTCATTTTGCGAAATCAGAGAATTAACACGTGCCGTCTCAGACATTTCTTGTGTTTTTTGCATGGCTTTTTGACCTGCGTCTGTTACCTTTTTTCCAAAATCATCAAAAAATCCCATTTTTGTCTCCTTCGTCATTTCCGCTTATATGACCCGAAAAATGTTTTTATACTCACGACCGACAAAATCTACCGTGAGTATTGCACCAACCGCAGCCGCGAAGCGGCATGTTTCCTTATGCGGCTGTGCGCATCCTTGTATACTGCGGGGCAAATGTTTTGCCCCGCAGTATACGTCCCATTGAGAAAATCTTACATCTCTTTTCTGTAATATTACTAATGACTGACACGTCCAAATGTGCAGTCTCCGCAAACCACTTATTATCCTTCTCGTTGAAATGCTTGTATTGTTTCTCCTTTATAAGAAATAACACCCACGTCACCTACTGCAATAATCACACGATTCGCTTGAAAACTCCTAAGTTTTAAACGTCTGCCATCCTCGCATTCTACCACATACCATTCAATATTTCCTTGTTGAATGGGTTTTTCTAAAATTTTGCCCCTTACCGTCTGTAATGGTTTTGAGTCGTCTTTCGCTTTCAAAAAGAAAAAAAGCAACCATAGTACAATACATAATCCGATAAGTATTGCAAAAAACATAGGAACATATTGAACTAAATCAGAGTCATTAACATATACAGTCATAATATTATCCTCCCTTGTTTACGTATTTTCTATCCCATTCCGCTTCGCAGTAGCCTTTATTCAGCAGAATTTGTACCGCCTTTCATCATACTCCCCATTACAACCATGACACACTCATACGATTATCCTTTGCATAAATTTCTCCTTTCTTGTCTATTGCTACCATATGGTAGCATTTCAACTTGGATTATACAACCATATGGTAGCATATGTCAAGAGGTGGATTATGTACTTTAAAAGAATTGAAGATTTAAGAATTGATCATGATTTAACGCAACAAGATATCGCTGATTACCTCCACATTCAACGCGAGGTTTATCGACGCTACGAAAAAGGAACTCGAACCATCCCCATCGAGCTCCTGATTCAGCTTGCCGATTATTACAAAACCACTTTGGACTATCTTGTTGGAAGAAGTAATCAGAAACATCCTGCAGAGTATGGACGAAAATCTATACCCTAGTTTGTTTTACGCTTTTTCCAGTATTTTTCAAATTTTCCATAAATCTTTTCCAAATATGGAATGATGTAGAAACCAATCCTTTTTTGAGTATTGGTTCCTTCACAATTTAGTGCGCTTTGTTGACTTCCATTTTAAGACTTGATATAATCGGATTCATAAAGAAGAGTCACCTGCAAACAATGAATGAAAGGTTAGATGAGGATAATACCCATGGCATTACCACAAAAAAAGCTTTATACCATTGATGACATTTACGCCCTGCCGGACGGACAACGGGCAGAATTAATCGACGGCCAAATTTATGACATGGCACCACCGAGCACCATGCATCAAAGGCTCGTCAGTGAACTTACCATCTCGATAGGAAATTATATCCGTTCCAAGAAAGGTACTTGTACGGTCTATCCCGCTCCTTTTGCCGTATTTTTAAACAAAGATGACAAGAACTATGTAGAGCCGGATATTTCGATCATCTGCGACAAGTCCAAACTGGACAATTATGGTTGTAATGGGGCACCGGATTGGGTAATTGAGATTATCTCTCCCAGTACAGAACGGATGGACTACGGGATAAAACTTTTCAAATACCGCTCCGCAGGTGTGCGAGAATATTGGGTTGTGAACCCTGCAAAGGGTATCGTCAATGTCTACGATTTTGAATATGATGAAAAAACACGGCTATACGGTTTTGAAGATGATATCCCTTCTTGCATTTACGAAGATTTTAGTATTCGGATTTCCAACTTGCTCTAATTACAAAACCATCTTTTTTCCTTGTTACATGTTATAGGAAACTTATATTTTCACTTTGGAAAGAAGAGCCTCCTGCAAAATCCGGGAACCGAATGGAGAAACCGCCGTCCTCCTCCGGGGTAAAAACCGCCGGGTATGCATATTTTGCCATAATAAAAC
>CATLEQ010000040.1 GCA_949915905.1 uncultured Lachnospiraceae bacterium
ATGTAACCGGCGGTGACACTCCGTTTCATTGTGAGGTCTATTTTATCAATAAGACGGAGCAAATGTCAATCAAGTGGGGGACGGACAGCAAGGTGCAGTACATCGAGCCTACATATGGATTCCCGATTTCGATTGGCGCGTCCGGCGAGATGAGCCTTCGCGTCGAAGATAGCCGTAAGTTGCTTTTAAAGCTGGTCGGTACGGAGAATTTGTTGAACCAGCAGAAACTGGTCGGCTTTTTCCGCGCGTTCCTCATGACGAGGGTGAAGACATACATCGCGCAGGTTATGAAGAATAACGCGATTAATATTTTTGAGATTGATGAAAACCTTACGTTGTTTTCCGATTCCGTGAAGGGTCTTTTGACTGCGGATTTTGCGGATTACGGCGTTTCTTTGGAGCGGTTTTTTGTCACAAATGTTTTGCGGCCTGACGGCGACAAGCAATATGAGAAGTTCAAGGAACTGCATTTCCGCCAATATGCGGATATTGCGGAGGCAAAGCTGCGCCAACAGACGGATCTCATTTATGCCCAGACGGAAGCGCAGAAGGTGGTGATCGAGTCCAAGGCCATTGCTACCAAGCGCGCACAGGAGGGGTACAGCTACCAGCAGGAGAGAGGCTTTGACGTTGCCGAACGGGTCGCGGAAAATGAAGCGGTTGGTCAGTTTACGAACATGGGTGTCGGCTTTGGAACCATGGCGGGAGTCGGCGGTGCCGTTGGCGGCATGGTCGGCGGCATGATGAGTGATGCCATAAATACCGCGCAGGCTCCCGTGCCGCCCGGACAGAATTTTGCGGCGGAGCAAAATTTGGTGATGCCCGGAGGGCGGACGGACATGTCGGGTCAAAATCCGATGACAGTGGGGATGGCATCAGGGCAAGTTCCAGCGGCGGGGCAGCAGGAGGGTGGTTTTTGCGAAAACTGTGGCGCGAAACTGGCGGCGGGCGCTTCCTTTTGCGAAGAATGCGGAGAACCGGTGGTAAATAGCGGCGTTTGTCGGAATTGTGGCTACAAATTTGAGCGTGCCGGGAAATTTTGCCCGAAATGTGGCACGAAGAGGGAGGGCTGAAAGATGAAGAAGAATTTCAAGTATTATCTGGCCGCTTGGGTCGTATTGTTCGTTATTTTCAATGTGGTGGCGTTTACGTCGTCGGGGCGTGTGCCCGGCACGGAGCGGTTTGACAAGTTATTTTGGATAGGATATATTTTTATCGTGATTGCCTTTGCAGTACAGCTTGGCGTATCGTTCTATGCGTTTAAGCCGGAAAGGCTGGATAAGTTTTTTTATAGGATACCGCTTCTGCAGGTCAGTTGGACGGGACTGGTTTTGACGCTTGTCTGTGGTGCCGTTTGTATGCTGGTGCCGGGCTTCCCGGCCTGGCTGGGCCTCATTCTTTGCTTTGTATTTCTTTGCTTCTATGCCATTTCGGTGATAAAGGCCGTTGCCGCGGGCGACATCGTGGGTGAGATTGACGACAAGGTAAAGGAAAAGACGTTGTTTGTCAAGTCGCTGACGGTGGATGCCGAATCGTTGATGGTGCGGGCAAAATCAGAACCCGTGAAGGCGGCGTGCAAAAAAGTGTATGAGGCCGTCCGTTATTCAGACCCGATGAGCAGTGACGCGCTGGCAGAAATGGAAACGCAGATCACGCTCCGTTTTTCTGCTTTTGGCAAGGCGGTTGCGGCTGATGACGCGGAAACGGCGAAAAGCGTAGGTAATGAAGTCGTCGTTTTGCTCGATGACAGAAATAAAAAGTGTAAGTTGCTAAAATAGGGGAAGTGCTTGTTTACAAAATGAAGAGGAGCGGTTATATATCGAAAAAAGATTGTATTCGGCGGAGGAAAATGATACAATTAAAATTAAGGAGATTTTTAAGTGCTAAAAAAATATTGATATGAAAGATGAGATGGGAGAATTAGAATGAGTACTCTTGAAAAGACGATATCCATGTTGGAGGTTCTGCCGGAAACGGATTTGATAGAAATCCAGAATTTTACGAAAAAGTTTTTTCAACGTCACGGACGAGGAACTGTTGATGAGTCGATTGGCAGATATCTCAAGCCCATGTCAAAAGAAGATTTTATGAAAGATGTTGAAATTGGCGAACAAGAAATTGCTAATGGAAAGTATAGAAGTGCAAAAGAGACATGGAACGAATTGGAGCGCAGATATGGACTATGAGGTTATACTGACGGATATGGCAAAGGCGCAGGCACAGAATATTTTAGATTATATTTTTTCTGAATTGAAAAACGCCATGGCGGCTCGTAGTGTAGAACAAGACATGAAAGAAACCACGGAGAGACTTTCTTATATGGCAGAAAGTTTTAAACTTTGTGACGATTCAAAGTTGCGAACATCGGGATATCGTATCATCCATCTCAAACGTCATAGATATTTTATGTTGTATAAAATTGTGGGAAAACAAGTATATGTCATTGGTATATATCATGATTTACAAGATTATGAGAATAGTTTGAATTAGCGTGTAGAAGTATTGTGGTGAATATCTCTACAACTGTATGAAAATTGTCGGTTGCAATGTGCATACCTCTAATGTTACAATAATAAATAGATTGTTAGAAAAATGACAAAGTAACATTGTCCAATCAAAAAGTAAAAAGAGAGGTATGATAGCAATGGGAAATGTTTGTGTTGTAACCGGCGGCGGTAGCGGAATGGGTCTGGAAGCGGCCAAGATTTTGGGCAAGGAACAGAAAATCATCCTTGTCGGACGCACAGTTTCCAAATTGGAAAATGCAATCGTGGAGTTGAAAGCGTTAGGAATTGACGCGGAAGCTTATCCGGGCGACGCGTCCGATCGCGAGTCCATGAAGAAGCTGGCGGCATATGCGGCCTCGCAGGGAACGGTGAAGACCGTGATTCATGCGGCGGGCGTGTCCCCGCACATGGCGGACGGAGAGAAGATTTTCAAAATCAACGCGGTGGGAACCATCAACATTGACGAGGAGTTTGCGGAAGTGATGGAAGCAGGAAGTTGCATTTTGAACGTATCTTCCATGTCCGCTTACATGATGCCTGCCGACCGTGCACCGAAGCAGGTTTATAAAATGGCACTTTCCGATGTCGCGGCGTTCGAGGGCGCGGTAAATCAGATTATCGCGGGCGTGCCGGAAGAGCAACGTCCGGGCATGGCTTACACGATGTCAAAGAATTTCGTCGTATGGTATACGGCAAGGGAAGCGGTGAAATTGGGAAAGAAAGGCATCCGTGTCGTTTCCATTTCCCCGGGGACGTTCAAGACCCCGATGGGAGAGGTCGAAGGCGAGCAGGCAGCATCCTTTGCCTTGAGAGGCGCGATGGGAAGACTTGGCGAGCCGGAAGAAATCGCAAAGATGATGGCGTTCATGGTCAGTGACGAGTGCAGTTACCTCTGTGGCGTGGACGTGCTTTATGACGGTGGTTCCGTGGCGGCGATGAACGCCATGATGGAAGATAGGGCACAGTAAGGGGTGTAGTAACAAGTCGTAGTGTTTGTAAAGATTGCTGTTGTGATAGCAAAAGCCGGAAGTCCGTTTGGATTCCCGGCTTTTTAGATTCGGCGTTATCATTTGGCATTACGCTGGCGCGGATTAGATAGTAACGATTCGGCTCTTTTTGGACAAAAGGATTGTTTTTGTTTTTTGACTATAATATAATAAATGTCAGGGAAAAAGGTGATACGTTTTGAGTTTATAAGAGATGGCATGATTTCGAGAGTCTATTGCTATTTACTAAGGAAAAATGATGTGGGAGGGAATTGTGATGTCTATTTATAAATGCAAAATGTGCGGGGGCGCGTTGGAAATCAGTGGTGGCGAGAGCGTTGCGGTGTGCGAATATTGCGGCACAAAACAGACCGTGCCGAGGTTGGATGATGAAAAGCGGGCGAATTTATATGACCGGGCGAATCATTTTTTCCGCAATGACGAGTTTGACAAGGCGATGGGTATTTACGAGCAGATTTTGAGCGAGGACAAGACGGACGCGGAAGCCTACTGGTCCATCGTGCTTTGCCGATACGGGGTCGAGTATGTGGAAGATCCGGCCACGCATAAGCGCGTGCCGACCGTGAACCGTACCCAGTTCGCGTCGATTTTTTCGGACGAGGACTACAAGTCCGCGTTGGAGTATGCGGATGGATATCAAAAGTCCATCTATGAGGAGCAGGCGAAGATTATTGATAAAATTCAGAAAGGTATTTTGGCCATTTCACAGCAGGAAGAGCCGTTTGACGTGTTCATTTGCTACAAGGAGAGCGACAATGGCGGCCGCCGGACGCCGGACTCGGTTTTGGCAAATGAATTGTATCATGAATTGACGGAGGAAGGCTTCAAGGTATTTTATGCACGTATTACGCTGGAGGACAAGATTGGGACGGCCTATGAGCCGTACATATTTTCCGCGTTGAACAGTGCGAAGGTGATGGTGGTTCTTGGTACGAGGGCGGAGTATTTTCAGGCTGCATGGGTGAAAAATGAATGGAGCCGTTACCTCGCGTTGATTCGAAATGGAGAGAAGAAGATGCTCATTCCGGCTTACCGTGACATGGATCCGTATGACTTGCCGGAGGAATTTTCGCATTTGCAGGCGCAGGACATGTCGAAGCTTGGATTCGTGCAGGATTTGGTGCGGGGAATTAAGAAAATTGCGCAGGTAGAAGAGGAAAAGCCGGTAGTGGTGAAGGAGGTTGTTAATTCTGGAGGTGACGTGAAAATTACATCTTTGCTGAAGCGGGTGTTCTTATTTTTGGAAGATGATGATTTCGAAAGTGCTGAAGAATACTGTGAACGAGTGCTTGACATCGAACCGGAGTGTGGTGAGGCTTACCTTGGTAAGCTGATGGTAGAACTAAGAGTGGAAAAGCGAGAAAAAATCGCGGATTGCGCAGAGCCGTTTGAGTACAGCAATAATTATAAAAAAATTCTGCGATTTGGGGAAACTGCATTAATTGAGGAGTTAAAAGGATATAATGCCTATATTGTCGAACGTAATGAACAAGAGCGAAAGCGGAAACAATATGTTGCGGCGGTTGAGTGCATGAAGAAAGCGGAAATTCAACAAGAGTTTGAAGAATTGGCAAAAATTTTTGAAGGATTTGGAACATACGAAGAAGCGGAAAATTTGGCGGCAAAATGTCATGGAAAAGTTGAAGAATGTCGAATGGAGGAGGAAAGAAGACAACGAGAGGAAGAGGAGAGACGGCGAGAAGAAGAGAGGAGAAAGCGAGAGGAAGCGGAATTAAATAGGAAAAATGGCATATATGCGTCTGCTATGGGGCGCATGAGTGACGGAAGTATAAGTTCCTATGAACTTGCGATAGAAGAGTTTGAATCCATTTCGGGTTGGATAGACGTGGATGAGAAAATTATTTTATGCAGGCAAAAAATAAATGAAATCAGGGAAAAGGAGGTCGCAAGACAAAGACGAAAAAGATTGATTTTAATGATTTGTATTCCGCTTGGCGTAGTGGTGTTTGTATTATTTTATGTTTTACTGGTGAAAGTAATAATACCAGTATCCAGATATAATTCTGCAATAGATTTATATGATGAAGGGAAATATAAGGAGGCATATCTTGCCTTAAAAGATCTTAATGAACGTTCGCCATATAAGGACAGCGAAGAAAAGGCCAGGAGCATTTTTCCGAAATATCTCGCGGTTGCGCAAGTAGGAGATATCATAACTTTCGGCAGATATGAACAAGACAATAATATAAGAAATGGCAAAGAGGAAATTGAATGGGTAGTGTATAGAAAAGAAGATAGTAGTGTGCATGTTATAAGTAGGTATGTTCTTGATTTTCAGCCGTATGATAGAGTTAATCCAGACGCAGTATGGCCGGATTGTTCCTTGCAAAAATGGTTAAATGGCACCTTTTTGGAAGCGGCTTTTAATGAAGAGGAACAATCGATGATTGAAGAATGGAATTCAGATGGAAACAAGGTTGCCATGTTAAATACTCCGGAGATTAGAGCGTATTTTTTGCCGGAGGATATGCGTGACTTGCTAGTGGGTGATGCGACAAGGTATGTCGAGGCGTATTGGCATCCGATAGATGAGCCAATATGCTATTGGTGGTTTACGGATAATGAACGAGGAGCTGGCGTTATAGCGGACTGCAATGAGGATGATACGGGAAATATTGTACTCAATTCTATTGAAGCCACTAATTATCTTGGTATACGCCCTACGATAGAAATTAGAATACCGGATGAAGAATAGCTATGGCGTGCAAAAACACTAACTATTGAAATGGTTGATGAAAATGGTGCAAGATTAGAAACGGATATAATATATGCCGACAGATTAAATGCAGGGCAAAGCATCTTGCCGGTTGCATGGAAAGGTGGTGTGTAAAACGACTATTTATGATATCGCAAAACAAGCCGGCGTTTCGGCGAGCACGGTTTCCAGGGTGATTAACGGGAAGCCGGGCATCAAGGAGTCTACCCGCCAGAAGATTAAGAAACTATTGGAAGAAAATGACTATACGCCAAATGTGGCGGCACGCGGATTGGTCATGCAGTCGACCCGCTTTATCGGGATTTTAATTGAGGACATCCGTGTCTCGCACCATACGGATTCAGTGTACGTGATTGAACAAGAGATGACGGATTGCGGGTATGCCTGCATTACGTTCAGCACCGGGCCGAGGGACGAGCAGAAGGTGAAATATATAGAGCTTTTGGAACAGCGCAGGGTCGAGGGAGCCATATTGGTAGGGTCCATGTTTGCGACCGAGGCCGTGCGGCAAAGCATAGAGAAACATTTATCGGGAATTCCGGTCGTCCTGGTGAATGGGGCACTGGAACTTCCAAATGTGTACAGTATTTTGATTGACGAGGAACGCGGCACGCAGGACGGCGTGGCATATTTGGCCGGACAAGGGCGTAAGCATTTGGCGTATATCATGGATGTGGCGACTCCCTCCAACCAAAGGAAGCTACAAGGGTTCCGCCTGGGGATGATGCAGTGCGGCCTCACGGTGGAAGAATCCTACATTATCCAGGCACCGGGAGAGGATACGAATCCGAGCGGCGCAATCGGGCGCGGGCGAGTTGCGGCAGGGCAATTGCTTGCCAAATGTCCGGATGTGGATGCGGTCTTATGCGCGACGGACCTTTTGGCCGTGGGATGTCTACAAGTATTGCTGGAAAACGGGGTTGCCGTTCCGCGGCAAGTTGCCGTGATGGGCGTGGATAATACGCTATATGGGCAGATTTGTACTCCGACGTTAAGCACGATGGATAACAAGCTTGCAGAATCCAGCCTGAACGCGGCACATGTGCTGCTCGACGTGTTGGAAGGGCGGTCGACCTCCCATAAGATTATGTTGCTGACGGATTTGATACTCAGACAGAGTACGTGAGAAGAGAATAAGGGGCTGTCGGGAAATGGTATATGACTTGTCATTTCCCGACAGCCTTATTTTTATGTTATTGGGTTGCAGGTAAGATTTTTACCTAAGTATAGCAATCGATTGCATAAATGATTTAAATAGAAGTGAGATGTGTTGTGCAACTTGCATAAAAAAATAAGACTAAAATTTGGCACTAATTGATATTGAAATCCAAAAATAAATCGTGTAATATAATGAAAACGATATTGCAATCGATTGCGAAAAATAAAGTAAAAACCAGGAGGAAAACTATGATTTACGGAAATATCAATGCAAAGGAAACGGAAACGGCTTACACGCCGGTAATACGGAAGGCGCTGGACATTTTACGGACGACGGATGTCAGCGGGATGCATCACGGGAAATACCCTTTGGAGGGGGACCGTCTGATTTTACAGATTAACGAGGTGATGACGGGGCCGAAAAACACGAAGCGTCCGGAGGTTCACAGAGAGTATATTGACGTACAGTACATGGTGCACGGACATGAACTCATCGGATTTTATCCCGATTGCAAGGATGGGGCGGTATTGGAAGACCGTTTGGATGACAATGACGTGCTGTTTTACGAAGAACGGGAAGACGTTCATGAACTGATGCTGCCGATGACGGACGGCTGTTACGCAATCCTTTTCCCGGAGGACGTGCATCGTCCGTGTTGCATGATGGACGCGCCGGAAGAGGTGAAAAAAATCGTGTTGAAAGTCCGCGTGGATTTATTATAAAAGAGGAGGAGAAAATCATGCGTATCCCTTATGAAAAAATGTTGGCCGAATTTGAACGCGTACTGTCAAAGTACGGTTTCAGTGCGTCGCGGGCACATGACGCGGCGGAAATTTTTGCCCAGAACAGTCTGGCGGGCGTATATTCCCACGGGTTGAACCGGTTTCCGGTCGCGGTGGATTATCTGAAAAAGGGCGAAATTGACCCGGCGGCGGAAGCGACCTGCGTCTCATCTTTCGGGGCGATGGAACGATGGGACGGGCATCGTGGTTTTGGTCCGCTCAATGCGAAAAAGGCCATGGAGCGGGCGGTGGAACTCGCAAAGAAGAACGGAATCGGTCTGGTGGCGTTGGGAAATAACAATCACTGGATGCGTGGCGGCACCTATGGATGGCAGGCGGCGGACGCGGGATGCATTGGAATCTGCTGGTCGAATACTTGTCCGAACATGGCGGCGTGGGGGGCGAAAGACAACCATATCGGAAACAATCCCCTGATTATGTCGGTTCCGCGTTCAAATGGACAACATATCATGGTGGATTGCGCGTTGTCACAGTTTAGCTACGGAAAGCTGGAAACGACCAGGCTTGCGGGAAAGAAGCTGCCGGTGGTGGGAGGCTATGACGAGGAGGGAAACCTGACGGACGACCCGGCCGCGATCGAGCGCACGCGCCGCATGATTCCCATCGGCTACTGGAAAGGAAGCGGATTGTCCATTTTGTTGGATTTGATTGCCACGGTTCTCACTGACGCGAATTCGGTGGCGAAGATTGGCACGTTCGGGGATGAAATCGGGCTGACGCAGATTATGATTGCCATCGACCCTTCAAAATTCCAGGATTCCACGGTCACAGACGCGATTATTGACGCGATTGTGGAAGACGTAAAGGATAGCGAGCCGGCAGCGGAAGGGAGCGAGATACGCTGTCCGGGAGAGGGCGAATACCGCATTCGTCAGGACAATCTGGAACATGGGATTCCGGTCGCTGAAGAAAAGTGGAACGAAGTGCTTTCCATGTGATCAGAAAGGGGGCGAATGCCGTGAAAAAAGTTCGTATTGCAGGTGTGCTTTTGTTTATCGCGCTGACATTGGGAATGCTTGCCGGATGTGGAAAGAGTGAGGAAGAAGTGCAGATTATCCGTATCGCGTTCAACCAGCCGGAGACACATCCGGAATATAAGGCACTGGCGGATTTCGGGGAGAAATTGAAAGAGGCAACGAATGGAAAATACGTGGTGGAAATTTATCCGAACGCCGTGCTGGGGGACCAGGGGGCGGTGACGGAAATGGTTCGCACGGGCGCGATTCAACTGGCGGTCGTGCCGGTCTCGGTGCCGGAAGGCTATAACGGTGATTTCGCGATTATCGCGGCTCCGTATTTGTATGATAACCTGGAACAGATGGAAACCGCGGCCAGGGAGGGCGTGTTTGATCCGCTGTTTGAGACGACGAATAAATACAATTTTGAAATCGTGACGCTTTATACTTCCGGGGCGAGGCACATTTATACGGATAAACCAATTGTCACGCCGGAGGATTTAAAAGGATACAAGATTCGCGTGCAGGATTCGGATGCCTATATCCAGATGATTAACTTGATGGGCGGGGTGGGAATTCCGATGGCACAAAGCGAAGTATATGCGGCCGTGCAGCAGCATGTGATTGAAGGCGGGGAAAACTCGGAAGTCGTATATAACAATTTCAAGCATTATGAGGTGTCACCTTATTTTTGCTACACGAACCATCTGGTCATGACGGACGTGCTGGTGGCGAGTGAAAAATTTCTTGACGGCATGGATGAAGAGACGCGTGCGATTTTTGACAAATTAATCAAGGAATCCATGGAAGTGGAGTTTGAGGAGTGGGATAAGGCAATCGAGGATGCCAACGCCGTGCTGGAAGGGGAAGGCGTGACCTTCGTGGAAGCCGACATCAAGGCGTTTCAAGAGCAGTGCGCCCCGTTGCTGGAGTCGATTGCGAACCGCAGCGAGGTGACGCGCCAGATATATGACGACGTGATGGCAATCAAGGAAAGGGAGGGGAAGTCAGAATGAACAAGGTTCGCAACGTGATAAATAAAATGGTGGAAATGTTTTCGGTCGTTCTTATTGTCGTAATGGTGATTCTGGTATTGTGGCAGGTGTTTGCAAGGTACGTGTTGAATTCACCGAGTTCCTTTTCAGAAACGCTGACCCGTTACTTGTTCGTGTGGCTTGTAATCGTGACATCCACTTATGCATTTGGAAGCCGCGACCATATGCGGATTGAAGTTTTGTTAAACGCGTTCCGGGGAAAGGCGAGATGTTGGGTGAATATCGCGATTGAAGTGATTACCATCGTGTTTGCCGCTCTGATTATGACCTTTGGCGGAAGCGTCATTACCCGGATGCAGATGGTACAGCAGGATTCCAGCCTGCATATCCCGATGGGAGTGATTTACGCAATCGTCCCGGTTTGCGGAGTCATTATGATATTTTACTGTATCTGTAACATTTATGAGGAATATAAGGCTTTGAAAGGGGGAATCTGAGGTGTCACTTGCAATTAAAACTGCTTTGATCATGGTTGCGCTGCTCGTGGTTATGTTGGCGATGGGTGTTTCCATCAGTGTGTCCGTAGGTTTGTCTTCCGCGTTGGCAATGCTGTGCATGCTCCCGGGCGACGTTTCCTTTGCGACGTCCGCACAGCGGCTTTTCGCGGGTTCCAATTCATTTTCACTGATTGCGATACCGTTTTTTATCCTTGCCGGGAACATCATGAATAACGGCGGAATTGCGGAGCGTATCGTGAATGTCGCCAAGGTGGTCGCGGGACGGATGCCGGGTGCGCTTGCACAGTCCAATGTCGTGGCGAACATGTTGTTTGGCGCGATTTCCGGTTCCGGCGCGGCGGCCGCCGCGGCAATGGGCGGGGTGATAGGGCCGATGGAAGAGAAAGAAGGGTATGACCCGGTGTACAGCACGGGGGTCAATATCGCCTCCGCCCCGACCGGGATGCTGATTCCGCCGTCCAACCTGATGATCGTATATTCCACGATTGCCGGAAGCGTGTCGGTCGCGGCCTTGTTCATGGGCGGCTACGTGCCGGGGATTTTATGGGGGGCTTTGGTGATGTTCCTTGCCGGAATCAAGGCGAAAAAGCGCGGGCATGTCGCCCCAGAGCGGATTCCGGCAAAGGAGGCGTTTAAAATCGTTCTAGATGCGATTCCAAGCCTTTTGTTGATCGTGATTATCATCGGCGGTATTTTGCTTGGCGTTTTTACCGCGACGGAGGCGAGCGCGGTGGCCGTGGCTTATGCATTCATCCTCTCGCTGGTTTATAAGGGGATTGATTTGAAGGGCCTGGTGAAAATCATTCTGGACTCCGCAAAAATGACCGGCATCATCACGTTCATGATCGGATTGTCGTCCATCATGTCATGGGTGATGGCGTTTACCGGGCTGCCGAGCCTGATTGCCAACGGAATGCTTGCCATCACGGGCAACAAATATATCCTTCTGGTGCTGATGAACGTCATTTTGCTGGTGGTTGGCACGTTTATGGATCCGACTCCCGCGGTGCTGATTTTTACACCAATCTTTCTGCCGATTTGCCAGACGTTTGGCATGCATCCGGTACAGTTTGGCATCATGGTCACGATGAACCTTTGCATCGGCACGATCGCGCCCCCGGTCGGTTCCATTTTGTTTACCGGGGCAAAGGTCGGAAATGTGAAGATTGAGCAGGTAATCAAGGAGTTGCTGCTGTATTTTGGCATGATTCTGCTCGTACTTTTGCTGACCACGTACATTCCGGCGATTTCCATGACGTTGCCGACGGCGGCGGGGCTGATTAAGTGAGGAGCTGCATATGGAAAAGATATTATGTCCGTCGCTTTTGAATCTTTCGGATGATTGTTTGAAAGATGAGATTATACGATTGGACCAGAGCGGGGCGGATTTTTTACATATCGACGTCATGGACGGAAGTTATGTGCCGAATTTCGGGATGAGCTTCAAGGAAATTGAAACCGTGCGAAAATACACGACGTTAAAACTGGATCTTCACATGATGATGCAAAATCCCGGACGGTATGTGAAACGGTATGCGGATTTCGGGGTGGACATTATTTATGTCCATCCGGATTCTGAGACGGTTGTGACGGAAACGCTTTGTGAGATCCGTGAGTTGGGAAAACAGATTTTATTTGGGCAAGCAGAGGAGTATAAAACGATCATCCAAAAGGTTCGGAAAATAGAATAAATGAAAAACGCAAGGGCAGGCATGAGGAAGAAATGCTTGTCCTTTTTGTGAATTTTATTGCCAGTTTATTGACAAAGTCGGAAATTAAGAGGAAAATAGGAAGAACATGGAGCGAGTGGCTTTTATGCATGGTAATGTTTGCGTTAGGAAACAAGTACGTTTAGAAATTGGAAAAGGGGCGAGGCTTTTATGAGAGAAAGATACGAGCGGTTTATGCAGGGAAGATATGGATTGGATGAGTTTGGCCGTTTCCTATGGCTGACGGGGATTGTTCTGCTGGTAGTGTCAATTGTGGTTCTTCCGATTGGGCTGTCGCATTTTTTCTGGCTTTTTGGAATCGCGGTATGGGTTTATGATGATTTTCGCAGGTTTTCTAAAAACATTGGCAAGCGATATGCGGAAAATCAAATGTTTTTGACGAAGACGATGAAGATTCGTACCTTTTTTGCGCGGCAGACGAACTTGCTTGGACAGCTTAAGACGCATCACATTTACCGCTGTCCGGGTTGCCGGCAGAAGATTCGCGTTCCGCGCGGCAAGGGGCGGATTGAAATTCGCTGCCCGAAGTGCCAGACGAAGTTTATCAAGAAGAGCTGAATGAAGATGATAGAGCGCGCAAACAAGTAATATTGTGGGAGTGGGCGTGTAAGACGTGGTAAGATGAAAACAATAGGAGAGAAATATGCAAGATCCATATCAAATATTGGGCGTGGCCAGGAACGCCTCGGACGAGGAAATCAAGAAGGCGTACCGGTCACTGAGCAGGAAGTACCATCCCGATGCAAACATTAACAATCCGCTCAAGGATGAGGCGGAGGCGAAGTTTAAGGAAATACAGCAGGCGTATCAGAAAATCATGGACGACAGAGAACGGGGATATTCATCGGAGTCGAACTATGGCGGAAGCGATGGTTCTTACGGCCGGGGCTATGGGGAGGAAGGCGGATATGGCTCGTTCGGCGGTTTTGGCGGCTTCGGGCTGTTCGGAAGCTTTGGGTCATTCGGAGGGCGCACAAGGGGCGCGTCCGGCGCGGAAAGCGAGACGGACATGCATCTTAGGGCGGCGGCAAATTACATTCAGGGTGGTCGCTACAAGGAGGCGTTGAACGTGTTGGACGGGATAAAAGAACGGGGCGCATTGTGGTATTTTTATAGTGCCTCGGCCAATTCGGGCATGGGAAATAACGTGACGGCGTTGGAGCACGCCAAAGAAGCGGTTCGCCTGGAGCCGAATAACTACCAATATCAGATTTTGTTAAACCGTCTGCAGGGCGGCGGCAGTGTCTATCAAAACCGGCAGGGAATGTATGGGTATGGCTTTCCGGTTGGCGATAGCAGGCAATGTTCCCAGCTTTGTCTGATGATGACGCTTTGTAATTGCTTCGGCGGGGGATGTTTCTGTCCGGTATTGTGTATATAGCATGGAGCGGACGAGTTGTTTGGACGGTATCAGGATATGGAGGAACGTTTATGAAAAAGAAGGTTTTAAAGGTTGGCGCGGGTGTCGTTGGTGCCTTCGTGCTGGCGGTCGTGATTTATCTGGTTTACGTGTTTGCAGTTTATTACCGGCTGGAGGACAATCTGGAAATTTCCGTGGAGCATTCCGGCAACGTGTCTGCCGAGGAGATTGAGACGGGAGAAACCTGCTGCATCGTGTCGGCCAACATTGGTTTTGGCGCCTACAGTGACGACTACTCATTCTTTATGGATGGCGGCAAGGAAAGCCGGGCCCGCTCGGCAGAGGCCGTGGAGGAAAACGTGTCCGGCTCCGTAAAGGCGGCGGCCGGGCAGGAACCGGACATCCTGCTTTTGCAGGAGGTTGACACGGACGGGACACGAAGCTGGCATGTGGACGAGAAAGAACTGGTCATACAAGAATTGGCCGAGGCGGGAATGAAAGACGTGTCCTATACATATGCGCAAAATTATGACAGTCCTTACTTGTTTTACCCGTTTTTAGAGCCGCACGGGAAGAATAAGGCCGGAATTGTCACGGTTTCCGACAAGGAGATGTCGGATGCCGTTCGCCGTTCCCTGCCGATTGAGGGGGGGGTCATGAAATTTTTGGATTTGGACCGCTGCTATAGCAAGCAACGAATAGCGACGGACAATGGCAAGGAACTGGTCGTGTACAATTTGCACTTGTCCGCCTATACGTCCGACCCGTCAACGGCCACCAACCAGTTGCTGCTGCTCTTTGAGGACATGCTGGAAGAGTATGAAAAGGGAAATTATGTGGTTGGCGGCGGGGACTTCAATAAGGATTTGTTAGGGAATTCTTCTGATTATTTCGACTGCGGCGAGTTGGATGATAACTGGGCGCAACCCATTCCGGAGGAGCTGATTCCAGAAGAAATCCAGTTGGTCGCCCCGTTTGACAAAGACAATCCGGTTCCATCCTGCCGCAATGCCGACTCGCCCTATGATGAAAATAGTTTCGTACTGACAGTGGACGGATTTTTGGCATCCGCCAATGTGGAGGTTGTCACGGCCAAGGTGATTGATACCGGTTTTAAGTGGAGTGACCATAATCCGGTTTATATGGAGTTCATTTTAAGATAAAGATTTTGAATAGCGTCAGAATGAACGACAAGCTTGTCGTTCATTCTGATTTTCATTCAGTGATCACAGATGAAAAATTTTCGTACTTCTCTCCAAGATCCCTTTCATATGTGCGATTGCGGTTCCATAATTGGTAATCGGCACGTTTTGGTCGGCGGCACATTGCAATCGGTATTTCATTTCCCGTTCGTTTAATGTGCAGCCACCGCAGTGGATGATCAAGCGGTACGCGTTCAGGTCCGACGGGAATTCGCCGCCGCTGGTAAAGTCAAAATGCAGACGTTTCCCGCAATGCGCACGGATTAGGTGGGGAAGCTTGACCGTGCCGATGTCGTCACATTGCCTATGGTGCGTGCAGCCTTCGCAGATGAGAATATGGTCATCTTCCTCCAGTTTATCGAGTTCCTTCGCGCCTTGTACGACGGTATCCAGGTTGCCCTTGTAGCGGGCAAACAGAATCGAGAAGGAGGTCAGGGAAACGTCATTCGGCACGACGTTTGCGACTTCCTCAAAGGCCTGGCTGTCGGTGATGACCAAATCCGGCTTTCGGCCAAGCCGGTGCAGAGTTTCGGACAGCTCGGTTTCCTTTACCACGATGGAGACGGCCTCCGATTCCAAAAGGTCGCGGATGGTCTGTTGCTGCGGCAGGATGAGGCGGCCTTTGGGAGCGGCAGAATCAATGGGAACCACCAGTATGACGAAATCAAGCGGCCGCACCAAGTCCCTGACGATGTGGCGTTCCTGCTCGTTGTCCGGAACCAGGTGGGCAATCAATTCCTTCAATTCTTGAATCCGTTCGCCGGTGACGGCACTGACCGCGATATCATTGCTCCCGGCGAGACCTTTGCCGTCTAAATTCGATGAGACAGTCGGGTTTGCCACGTCTTTTAAATGCTTCTGGTCTGGCGGCAACAAGTCGGCTTTGTTGAAGACGACGATATGAGGGATGCCTTTTTTTTGAATCTGCTGTAAAATCTCTTCGTCCGCCGCCGTCATGCCTTGCCCCGCGTCCACGACCAATAAGGCAATGTCCGTCTTATTTAAGACTTGCTTCGTCTTCTGGACGCGTTGCGCGCCCAATTCGCCCACGTCGTCAAGGCCTGGCGTGTCAATCATCACGACCGGTCCCAGCGGCAAAAGCTCCATTGCCTTTTGGACGGGATCGGTGGTCGTTCCCTCGATTTCGGAGACGATGGCCAGGTTCTGTCCGGTAAGTGCGTTGATCAAGCTGGATTTCCCGGCGTTTCGCCGTCCGAAAATTCCGATGTGCGTGCGGTTGGCCGAGGGGGTGTTGTTTAAGTTCATAATCTATGACCTCATTTCATTACTATTTACGGGGCTGTGCGCTTCTACGTTGCCACTTCGGTTCGTGCTAAACGTGTGCCACTGGCACACGGCACCGCCGCACGGCCTTATGTCCGATAAAGTGACGATGCCGACTAAAACCGGAAGTCCCGGCGGTTATCCTCTTCAATTAACCGAAGGTTTTCCATCACGATTTTCCGTGCCTTTTCATTTGGTACGTTAAGCACCTCTTTTTCAATCAGGCGGTCGCCGATGGCTCTGGTTTCCGGCGCGGCGTAATCCATCAAATATTCTTTCAACGTCATCAACGCGGGCGGATGGCAGCAGTTTTGAATCTGCCCGCTCTTGCAAAGCGACATGAAACGGTCGCCGGTGCGTCCTTCCCGGTAGCAGGCGGTGCAGAAGCTGGGAATGTAGTCCATTTCCATCAGCCAACGCACGACCTCGTCAAGGGAGCGGGTGTCGCTGACGTCGAATTGCTCCGACTTGGCATCCTCCGGCTCCGGCTCGTAATAGCCGCCCACGCTGGTGCGCGATCCCCCGCTGATCTGGGAAATGCCGAGATGCAAAACGCGTTCCCTCGTCTTTTGGTTTTCCCTCGTGGAAATAATCATGCCGGTATAAGGAACGGCGATTCGGATGCAGGCCACCAGTTTGGCGAAGATGTCGTCATCAATGCCGTTGTCAAATTGATCAGGGTCAATGTCGTCGGCCCGTTTGAGCCGCGGCACGCTGATGGTGTGCGGTCCCACGCCGAATGCCGCCTCAAGGTGCTCCGCATGCATCAATAGCCCGGCGAATTCGTAACGGTATTTGTCCAGTCCGAAAAGCACGCCGACTCCCACGTCGTCAATGCCGCCCTCCATGGCGCGATCCATGGCCTCCGTGTGGTAGTTGTAGTCATGCTTCGGCCCCGTCGGATGGAGC
>CATLEQ010000041.1 GCA_949915905.1 uncultured Lachnospiraceae bacterium
TCAGACAGAATAGAAAGGAAAAAAGACATGTCCACCTTAAATAGATTTTTAAAACAGAATAAAACAGTAAAACCGAATGAAAAGTATGCACCAACTGCATCTTTAACGGATGAAGATGGAAAGCCGCTTACTGTGTCAGGTGCCATGCCGGAGTTGAAGAAAAAGGGGTTCGGCGGGCTGTTTCATCAGGGACAAATCAGCGGGAAAATGGCATCTGGGAAACAGCGTGGAACCGCAGCATGGGTTCACGAAGTGGTTTTCACTTCGGACAATGGAATGAATACCGGTCATCACGGCATCTGGGGAAAGGGAAATGGAACCTATCCGCAAAACATGTATGACACATCCGTGAAAATTCCGTTCATTCTTTTTGACGCGTCGCAGGACGAAAAGGGAGTTGTTTAAAGAATTGGAAAGATTGGGTTTCGGAGTTGAACAAAAGTATCCCGGAATCTATTATGTTTTGGGCATGTGGTTGCCAATACAGATTGTCGTAATCAGGCAACTTTCCAGAGAAAACCATAGTAGCTTTCGAGTGTTATCCGAGCAAGTGGACATCGAGGACGTTCGGGTGTTTTTAAAAAATGCGGAGAAGATGACGGAAATCAGGGAACGAAGGAACATTGATGCGGTATTACAAGCGAGTGTTAATGCGAATTATGAAGAGAAAGCAAGGAAGTTGTTTTTGAATATGAATAAGAACGGATTTTCGCTAGAACAGATAGTTCTTGCCTCGGGAAAGAGTCGGCAGGATGTCGAGGACATTATTGCCGGAAAAGAATCGTAGTAGAAATGGTATGAAAGTTGATGGCGGCCGTAAGGATAATCCCCACGGCCGCGCTCCGGCGCGAGAGTCCGGCAAGCCGGACTCTTTGTTTCTTACAATCCCAGTTTTTCTTTCAATTCCTTCATGATCTCATACGCGCTATATTGAATCGGAATTTCATATGTCTCGCTCTTGTCATGCTGCGCGTCCCACACTTGCGCGAGAAACGGGTTTTTCCTGGCGATTTTCGGATACGCCCAGGAGTTTTTCAAACATTCGGGGCACCAGTGGCCGCCATGCAGTGCGGCATTGACGGACAGCTTGAATTCATGTCCAAACGCGCATTTCCATGTTACTGGGGTATAAATATCTTCCGGTTCGCCGTCCTCGTAGGTGCCGCCCCGGTATTCGGCAGCCTTTTGCAAATCTGTCGCGTCCAGGTTTTCCAGTCCCTTTTCTTCGTCATACCCGTGGTTTAAGTAGGACGCTTCCTCGCTCGGATGGTGGAATTCGAATGGCGGCGTATTGTGTTTGGCCTCCCAGGAGCCAAAGAAGGCGTTCACCCAGTCTGTTTCGTGGTTTTCCTCCATCCAGATGGTTCCCATCCTCTTCTTGGCAATTTCCTTGTTGTGTGCCTTCATGCCTTCCGCGCCCGGCATCATGGCGGTAATCATCGGGTTGGCCATCATGCGCCGCATTTCGTTGGTAACGCCGCCCCAGTATTGCTCGGCCGGAATGCAGCGGAAGTGCAGGTATTCGTCCAGCACATCCGAATCGGTGTAATAATGGCCGTGGAAATTGAACCTCGCGACATCTTCCGGGTCGTAAAGATCCGCGTATCCGATGCCGGCGGGCTTTAGCGACACGTTCATAAGTTCCCACGTCGTTAAGCGGTATCCCTTGCCGCTGCTCAAGTTGTAGGCCTTTCGCCAGAAGCTTTCGTCCACCCAGTCCTCGCAGAGGTTGGCCATGCAGATGCCGGATTCGATGGACGTGCTCCACTCCAATACGTTGTTCGGCGGCTGATGGAAGATGATGGGTTCCTCGCCTGCGCCCTCGGCACTCGGGTGTTGCCCGGTCTGGCGTATGGATACCCAGTATTTCAGGCCGCTGTCAAACAACGCCGCCTCGGAAAATACTTTGGACAATGCATAGTAATCGTGGATGGACGGTTGCATCGGGTCGCCGATGCGGCCGAAATGTACCGGCTCCAGGCGGCTTCCTGTCATGGCGACGGTGCCCACATAGGCAAAATGTACCTTGTCCGGGTCGGGCTGTTCCTTTATGGCCTTGATAATGTTCAGCGTGGAGCCGATGTTCGTATAGAGCGTCTTTTCTGGGTAGGCATCTGCCGCCGGGGATACCATCGCGCCGATGTGGAGCACGTAATCCGCCCCGTCCACGCATTTTTTGATTGTCTCGTAATCCGCCATGTCACCCCAGACGATTTCCAACGCCGGGCACATGTATTTCTTGAGAAGGGTCTTGTTCTTGTCCGACGGCCGGGCGAGAATCCTCGTCTTGAAGCGGTTGCTTCTTGCCAGGAGCTGCTTCATCGTCTCCTGTCCCATCGTTCCGGTCGCGCCCGTCACGAAGACGAGTTTCTTTGGCTTCGATACATAAGCGTGTTCTTCCGGCTTATCAAAGGAAATGGCCGCGTCATAGGCTTCCCTCGTGGCATTTAACGCCCGCCTGGCCTGGCCCGCGTCGCCAATTTCATAATAGCCGATGCCGTTGTCGTAACATGCCTTGGCCAGTGCGCTTCCATCCCGTTTTTTCGCGCCGACGGCCATCACCGCAAAGTCGCAAGGGAACGTCACTTCCGCGCCGTCTTTTTGGCCGACCACCGTGCCGTCCTTGATTTCCGTCACGGTCACGCTCGTGACCGGCGTGATGCCTGCCGCGTAAATGCTTTCCGTCACGCAGATTTTCCTCGTGCTTCCCATGTCCGCGCAGAAGTCCGGAAGCATTTCCAATACCGTGACTTTCGCGCCTTCTGCCGCCAGATATTCCGCGGTTTCCATGCCGACCATGCCGCCGCCGATGATCACGACGTTTCCGGAAACTTTTGCCTTCCCGTTCAGTACGTCGTGGGAATTGACGACGAATGCCTTGTCATTTCCCGGAATCGGCGGAATGATGGGCGTTGCCCCGATGGCGTTCATTACGGTGTGCGGACTTGTTTCGGCGATAAGTTCTGGTGTCACTTCCGTGTTCAGGCGGATGTCGACACCGAGCCGTTTTGCCTTTTCGGCCATGGCCTGAACGGCGTTTTTCATTTCTTCCTTGCGCGGTGCTTCACCGGCCGTTAAAAACTGGCCGCCCAATTTGTCCGTGGCCTCGCAAAGAATCGGGTTGTGCCCGCGTTTTTTGAGGATAATCGCGGCTTCGAGTCCGCCAATGCCGCCGCCCGCGATAAGCACGGTCTCCGGTTTTTCAGCAGGAATGAGCTCGCACTCCGTTTCGCGCCCGACCGCCGGGTTGCGCAGGCAGGTAATGCAGGGCGAATCCACGTTTTCAAATCCGTCATAGCATCCCTGGTTACAGCCAACGCAGTAATCGATGTCCTCGACGGCTCCGGCCTTTGCCTTGTTACAGAATTCCGGATCCGCCAGCTGCGCCCGTCCCATGACGAGGAGGTCCACCTTGTCGTCGTCAAGGATTTGTTCCGCCAGTTCCGCCGTGTTGACGCGACCCACGCCAATGGTCGTCATGCCGGTCTCCTTGCGGATTCTCGCGGCGTTGTCAATGTTGAACGCCTTCGGAAGGTCTATGGAAGGAACCTCGTATTTGAGGCCGGCAGAGAGGATGTTTCCACGGGAAACGTCGAGCACGTCCACGCCGGCTTCCTTTGCCATCTTGCAAAATGCAATGACTTCTTCGATGGTAAGCCCGCCCTCGAGGTAGTCGTCGTGCGCGTCAATCCTCATGAACAATGGCATGCCCTCGGGAATGTTGGAGCGAATCGCGCGAATGCATTCCAGCGGGAATTTTGCCCGGTTTTCAAGGCTTCCGCCGTATTCGTCCGTCCGATGGTTGATACCGCCGGACAAGAAGGAATGCGGCAGGTAATTGTGCGCGCAGTGGAATTCCACGCAGTCAAATCCGGCTTGCACGGCACGCCCGGCCGCTTTTCCAAAGCATTCCGCGATTTCTGCGATTTGTTCTTTTGAAATGCCCGGAATCGTCATCTGCGGGCCGACCGGCATGTCGCTTGCCACGAGGATTTGGGCCGTTTTGTCCATGCCCACGGCAAGGCTTCCCTGCCAGAGCTGCAATCCGGCTTTCCCGCCGGCCGCATGGATGGCATCCGTCAATCCTTTGAGGCCGGGAATGTACTCGTCCTCGCTGATGGACAAAAATCCGCGCGGGGCACTTGGCGTGTGCACGCTGCAGACTTCCACGATGTTCAGGCCGCAGCCGCCTTTTACACGGGCAACATGGTAGTCAATCAACTGCGGGGTGACGTAACTGGCCTTCCCTGAGAACTTGGTTCCCATCGCGGGAAGGATGACACGGTTTTTCAATTCCATGTCTTTGATTTTGATGGGACTAAATAACTTGTCAAACATAAAAATACCTCGCTTCCTTTTGTTTTATCTTTACTATACACCGTACACAAGGGAAACGGTCAAACCGTAAATTTTACTGATTTTCTTTATGCTTCGCGGCAAATATGTTATACTTACTGGGAAAGATATACAAACTTGTTTTATAAACGAGGACGGAAGATGGAGAAAACCATACAGTCCGCTGTACGGTTTTTGCGGAATTGTTATTAATTTGGTGTTTTTAATGGAAAGACGAGGGCGTGTTCATGAAAATTCACGAAGTATGTAATCGGACGGGACTTTCGAAACGAAACATTTATTTCTATATAAAGGAAAGACTGCTCGCGCCAAAAGTGAACGAGGAAAATGGCTACTATGACTTTGGCGAGGAGGACTGCCTTCGTTTGTTGCTTGTGCGTGAGCTGCGCAATGCGGGGATGTCAATTTCCGCGATTCGCTCCATCATGAAATCGCCCGCCGTTGCCGGGTATTATCTTCGTCTGCATTTAAACCAGTTGAAAAAGGAAATCGAACAAAAGGAGCAGGTGGCGAGGAGCGTGGAACGTATTTTGGAACGGCTTCCGGTCAATCCAAGCCTTGGGAACGTATATGACATTAGCAAGGGCGCGGGCATTCCAAAGCCTCTTTCCACGGAGAAAATGGCGGAGTACGAGGCGGGCGATAACAACCTGGTGAATCAGTTTTTGTGGACGAGGTTTCTCCCGGAAGAAGAATTTACGGAATATCAACAATATTTATGGAACAAGATTAATCGTATTACGGGGGATCCGGAAAATGTGAATTATCGTAAACTGAAGCAGTTTTTATCTAAATTGCCCCAGGAGCGGGTGGATGTCTTGCTTACTTACAAACGCCGGCACGAAAATGAGATTGCCGCGTATGACAAGGCGGGTTGCGTCGGCTATGTGGAGTCCATGAAGCGAACGATTGGCGAGAATCTTTCATGTGATGGCCTGATGGAGACGTGGAAGAAAAATTACGAGTCATATTTTTATCCCGTCACGGAAATCTATGATTCCGACATTCAGGAATTGGTGGCGGAAATCAGCCCGTGGTTTTCATCGTACCTGGGCAACATACATAGGATATGCGGGCTGCTTTATGAATGGCTGCACACGGAGGAGGGGCGGCTGTTGCTCGCGAGGTTGTATGGCGAGTTGGACGGATACATTGACTTGGAACATTGTCATCACTGCGAGTTGGAAGCGTTGAATTCGATACAGGTTTTTTGACGAAATGTATGGCGGCGTGGAATCGCGGTAGGTTCCACGCCGTTAAAAGGGGATAGAAACAAGAGGGGAAAGCAAATGGTATTTTTTTTATTTATGCTGGTTGGGCGCATTCCTCGAAATATCGATCCGCAATATAACCTGCCGATTCGGCCCAAAGTGTGTTTTCTGTGTTTTGCAATGCCTCATATGTTTTGGAACTATAAAACGCAACCATTGCATCGGGGAAGGATAAGCCATCTTGTTTTTGAATGATGTCCACGACATCCCGGATTTGGATGCAAATATTCATCGTAATGTCCTTGCCGTTAAAAAAATATTTTCCCTCTGCCATTTTCATAACTCCTTTCTTTTTTAGAAATGCAGGTATTTTAAAGCTTGCGGATCATGCCGTAGTTTTCGCTTGAGTTTGTTTCCGATAATGCATCGGCGTGACCCCGTATTGTTTTTTAAACAAGTTTTGAAAATAGGACTGGCTGGAAAAGCAAAGATAGCTGCTGATTTCCGCGAGGGTTTTGTCGCTGTAGGTGAGCATGCTTTTTGCTTCTTCCAGTTTGCAGCGGGTGATGAACGCGCCGATGTGGATGCCCAGTTCCTTTTTAAAGCACTTCATCATGTAAGAACTGCTCCTATGGACGTGTGCCGCCACGTCGTCCACGCCGATGGGCTCGTTGGTGTGGCTGCGGATGAAGTTCATGCACTGGTACACGTCGGGAGAAACGCCCTCCGGCATCTGCACTTCGCTAAGCCTCTGACAAAAATCCATCACCATGTGGTACTGCAGGGCGTTGATTTCCTCGATGGTTTGTAATTGTTCGCATTCCTGGATATAAAGGTCGACCAATTGGTAGGTTTTCTCAACGTCCAGGCCGCCCGGAATCGCGGCGAGCATTTCAATCTTGGTGATGGTCGAGATAAATAGGTTTTTTGCCTGCCGTAGCGGGGTGTGGGCTATTTTCCCTTCTTTCAGCAAGAGCGTGTTGTCGGCAAAAAGGTTCTTTAATTTTTCCACTCGCCCTTCCTTTATATACTGGAACATTTCCAATTCAAAATAATAAGTGTTGTGGCGGTCGTCATTTTCCATGGCCTCCATCATGTTGTCGAGCTGGTGCTGGCCGCGGGCCTGGCTGGCGAGGTCGTCCTCCTTGTGTAAAAGTTCTTCGTTCGCTTCTTTTTGGTTCAGGCACTGATATAAAAATGTGAGATATTTCCCAAATTGATAATGGCTCGTCCGGGGGATGGAGGCGAGCAGTTCGGTAAATTGCTCCCGATAACCAAACGGAATCATCAGTTCGCGGATGAACTGGCGCACGAGCTGCTCCGTCACGGGGACGTTGAAAATAGGACCAAGGATGACGTCATAGTCCGTGCCGTCAACATGTATCCGTCCATATTCCAAATCGGGGGAAAGCCTGCAAAATGCCGGGTTCTGACTTTCGTCCATCGGCCAAAGTTCCCATTGGTGCTGGGGCGGCAGCGAAAGTAACTCGCCAAAGGCAGAATACTCTGGGACGCTGTCCTTTAAAAGGCTGATGGGAATGTTGGTGGCGGCAAAAAAGTTTTTGCAAAATGCAATGTAGTTCATCCTGGGTTCCTCCTGCTTTTGCGACAGTTCCTTAGTTCTTTATTAATGAGTATAAAAGATATCCGGGAAAAGTGCAAGACGGAAATTTATAATTTAGAATGGTATTCTACAATAATGAGGACGGTGTTTGTGATAGGATGCGGGTATAAGAGATAAGGAAGTTACGCTGCACTAGGCTCGAGAAGACCTCGCCAAGTTGCAGGTAACTACATTCGCACGTAACCGTCCAAAGAACGGACGGTAAGTGCTCATAGTAAGGGAGGATATATCATGAAGCATAGGATTCGTATTCACAAGGCGGAGCCCAACACGGGCGTGCTCAACTATTCGCATCTTTTGGACGCGCCGGCGGGCAAGCATGGGTTCGTTACAAGCCGGAAGGGGCATTTTTATTTTGAGGACGGGACGCGGGCCAGGTTTTTGGGATTCAACGTCGCCACCAGGTCGAACACGCCGGATCACGAGACGGCGGACAAGTTGGCGGAACGTTTTGCCAGCATGGGGGTCAACATCATCCGTCTGCACGCGGCGGACGCGCCGGTCGGAGAAGAGCCGTGGAGCTGGAGCAGTTGCAAGGAAGCCCCGCTTTTGGATTATACAAGCGGGAACAGCCGGACATTTAACAAAGAGGGGCGGGACCGCTTTGATTATTTTGCGGCGAAGCTGAAGGAAAAAGGAATTTATTTGCATGTTGACTTGATTGTCGCCAGGGAATTTTTGGCCGGGGACGAACTGGATTACCCGGGCGGCGCGCCGTCGTGCCTGAAGCGGCATTGCATGTACAACGAGCGTTTGATTGAACTGCAAAAGGAATATGCCAGGGAGTTTTTGCTCCATGTGAATCCGTATACGGGACTGGCATTGATTGACGACCCGGCGGTGGTCACGGTGCAGATTAATAATGAAGATTCGGCAATCAAGTGGCCGATGGGCGCGGACGCGGGAGAGCAGATGGCACCCTACCGGGACGAGGTGCAAAGGCGTTTCAACCATTATCTGTTGATGAAATATTACACCCGCGAGAAGCTTGTAAAGGCGTGGACTTACAATGGCATTTGCGCGCTGGGCGAGGACGAGGATCCGGTCAAGGGAACCGTGCGGGGCGTGGACGGCGGCTTTTACCAGCCGACAAATGACCCGGACGGGCAATGGGACGCGGCATGTGGTCCGGCCCGGTATGCGGATTTCATGGAATTTGGCATCCACATGAATCGCAAATTCTACCAGATGATGAAGGATTACCTGCATTCATTGGGAGTGAAGGTGCCAATCGTCACCAGCAACCTGATTGCCGGGGCGGCCGACGTGTATGGGCATACGGACGGCGACCTGATGGAAAATAACAGTTATTTTAATCACCCGTTGCTGCCGCAATATGGGAATGCGTATATGGTGTCCGGGCCGATGGAGTACGTTTCCACCAACCCGTTGACCATGCAGAAGGGCATTGGTTCCATGGCCACGACGCTTACAAGCCTTGGTTCGGTGGCCATCGTGAAGGGAAAGCCGTTCATGCTTAGCGAGTGGAACGAATACGGCCTGCATCCGTTTCATTCCACTGCGTTTTTGCAGACCATCGCATACGCTTGTTTAAATGACTGGGACGGGTTGATTTTGTACAATCACCATACGTCGGAAAAATGGGACGACCAGCCGGCGGATGAAATCGTGAGCGTGTTTGACGCATACAATGACCCGGCGGTGGTCTGCCAGTGGGGATTTTTGGCCTCCGTATTCCTTGAGGGCAAGGTGTCCGTGGCGAAACATCTGGTGGACGTGGTTTACACGCAGAATGACTTGCGGACGCTTCCGAATTTCCACTCGATGCCGACCACGTTCTTCCCGTACATTTCGGCGACGCGTAATGTCTTCTTGGATGGCGGGGACGCTTATCAGGGCGACGCGGATGTTGCCGTCAACGCGGGCTTCTTGAACGGGGCGGATTTGACTGACGCGAAGCATGGTGTGTATTATGCCTGGTCGCCGTATCGGGACGCGATGCGTTGTTTTGAGGATAAAAACCGACTCGTCAGGGCGGCGAGGGAGACCCGCGAAATTCAGCCGGGCGTGCGCTTGGGCGGACGGGCGTTGGTGTTTGACCAGATTCACGAGGTTGCCGGGGACGGGGATTACCGCGAATTTGCCAAATTGGCGGATCAGGCGATGAAGGAATGGGGAATTTTGCCGGAGGACGCGGGATACGTGGACGGGAAGCTGGTTTCCGACACGAAGGAGCTCGTGTTTGACCCGGAGCATGCCAAATATCAGATTTGCACGCCGTATTGCGCGGCGTTCAGCGGCGCGCCGGACGAAACGATCGTGCTTTCCGACAAGGTGAGCGTGCAGGCGAAAAATGAAAGAATCTCGTTGACATTATTGCCGGTGGAAGAAGCGACGGCCATGGCGGGAGCGACAGATTGCGCGAAAGCGGCATCGTTTTGCGAAGCGGACGATTGCACGAAAGGCACGGCGGGGGATTTTGTCAAGGGCGTAACGCTGTCCGAGGCGAATGAATTTATTTTGACGGCGATGGGGACGACGGGCATGGACGAGACGGTGTCAGGCCCCGGACCGGACGCGATGGGGATGCCGATGACGGCGGTGGAATTCAAGGGAAAATTATACGCCGAGACATTGGAAGGGAAGATTTTCGTGAAGGCGAAAGAGGCGGTGCTGCGGATTCTAAATCCGGTGGGCGAGGTGCTCACGGAATTGAGGGGCGAAGCGGCCGCGGAGGACGGAATGGACAAAGCGGCATCCGACGGCGTGGTTTGCTTTGACGTAAATGGTGAAGTGCCGGGCGTGCAGTATCATTTGAAAGTGAAAGCGTGAAGCACCTTGGACGGCGGTCTTGCAATTATAGGCATGGCCGCCGCGGTGCATATAGAATTAGAAAATCGTAAAATGGACAGGAGGAAAAGGGAAATAATGGAAAGTAGAAAAACGTGGTCCATGGCGACGGAAGACATGTACGAATTTTCACCGGACGGCAACGCCTGCATCATTAAGGAGCCGCGAACGCCAAGATTTTGGTACAATTATTTGTGGAACGAGGACCGCTACTGCGCGCAGGTTTCCCAGATTGGCCACGGGCGCAGCTATTACCTGAGCGAAAAGGCGGACATGTGCATGATTAACAAGGACGACGCGCGGTACGTCTACCTGCGGGACGAGGAGACGAAGGAGAGTTGGAACATTGGCATGGGTCCGCTGAATACCGGGGTGGAGGATTATCGGTGCACGCATGCCATCGGCTATTCATTATTACAATCGAAGTATCGGGGAATCGAGGCCTCCTGGCGGATTTCCGTGCCGCAAAAGGGGGTTCATGAAGTGTGGACGGTGAATTTGAAAAATACGGACAAGAAGGAGCGCACATTGAGCGTATTTTCGGCGGTGAGCTTTTCGTTGGAAGGGTTTTCTTATCCAAGATATTATGAAATGTACCGTTGCATGAGGACGGCGTTTGACAAGGAGTTGAACGGAATTTATTGTGATTCCTCCCACCCGTTCGCGCCGCATGGCCGTTATCATGGCTTTTTGGCCTCTTCGGACCCGGTGTTCGCCTATGACGGGGATTTGACGGCGTTTTGCGGCCCGACCAATACCATTACCGAGTTGGACGCGTCGGCCGCCGCGCTTTTCCAACGGCCGGACGTGGTGATGGAAGGACGGGACTGTACGAATTCCGAGGCGGCGTTGTTCATTTTGGGCGGCGTACTGCAGCACAAGGTTACCTTGCATCCGGGCGAATCGAGGGAAATTCATGTGGCGTTCGGCATCAGCGAGTCGCGTGAGGAGGCACGGGACGTGGCGCGTGCGATACGCGGGGAAGGGAGCGCGGCGGCATCAGGCGCATGTGCGGATATGCGAGAGGCGGCAAACGATACGTGCGGGGACACATGTGGGGATTTACGAGAGCGCGCGCAGGGTTCGACGTACGTGGAGCAGGAACTTCGGAAAGCGCAGGCGGCATATTTTCACAAATATGGGTCGCTTTCCGTGAAAACGCCGGACGAAAAAATCAACCACGTCATGAACAACTGGGTCAAGAAACAAGTGGATTTTTGTATCGTGGGAAAAAAGGGCGTTCGGGACAATTTACAGATTGCCGTTGCCTTGCTAAACTATAGGCAGGACAAGGCCAGGGAGGAAATTTTGGAATGCCTGCGGCACCAGTTTCAGGATGGCCACGCGGTGTTGACGTGGTATCCGTATGATGATACGCGTTATTCCGACCAGCCGTTTTGGATTATCTGGGCCGTCTGCCGGTTAATTAAGGAGACGGGGGATTTCGCGTTGTTGGAGGAAATCATCGAGTGGCAGGACGGCGGTGAGGCGAGCGTGCTTTCGCATGTGAAGGCCGCGGTCAATCGGTTGCTGGCCGATAAAGGAAAAAACGGCCTGATACGCATTTATTTTGCGGACTGGAACGACGCGCTGAACGTGACCACGGATTCGGAAGCGGAGTCGGTCATGCTCTCCCACCAGTTTTGTCTGGCACTAAAAGAATTGGAAGCGTTGATGCGAAAATATGGCGACGAGGCATACGCCAATGTCCTGGCGACGGAATACCAAACGTTGAAGGATGCCATTAATGCCCGCGCGTGGGACGGAAAATGGTACATGCGGGCACTGAGCACGGCGGAAAATATTGGCTCGAAGGACAGCGAGGGAAGCAAGATTTATTTGAACGCGCAGACGTGGGCGGTGCTTGGCGGCGTGGCGGACGAGGAACGCCTGCCCCTGGTGCTGGAGGCGGTGGACGGCATGGAGCACGATTTCGGATTTCCGTTAAATATGCCGCCGTATCCAAAGTATTCGCCAAACGTGGGGAGAATGTCGGGCATGTTGCCGGGACTGTTCGAGAATGGCGGCGTATATTGTCACGCGACCGGCTTCAAGATTTTGATGGATTGCAAGGCGGGGCGCGGGACGAAGGCGAAGGAAACCCTGAAAAAAATCATGCCGGACAGTGTAAAGAATCCGTCGGCGCGTTCCGGCGCGGAGCCGTACGTGTTTACCAATTGTTATTCCACCAATCCGGGATATTATGGGAAATCCTACCAGTCGTGGACGACGGGCACTTCGGCCTGGTGCCTGATGGGGCTTTATGAGGGCATTCTCGGGGTGAAGGCGGACTATGAGGGCTTGCGGATAGAGCCGTGCTTCCCGGCCGACTGGGAGCGGGCGGAGATGACGCGTTATTTTCGTGGCGCGACGTACCACGTGGTCGTGAAAAACCCGAACCACGTGGAAAACGGCACGCCGGAGATTTGCGTGGATGGGAAGCGCATAGTGGTGGAAGAGGAGTGCGTCGCGGCAATGGATGTGGCGACGGGAGAGAAGCGCGCTACGGATAAGGCGGCAGTGGTTTTGCCAGATTTTCAAGACGGGAAAACGCATGAGGTGGAAGTGGTTTTGCGTGCGCGGATGAACGCTGGTCGATATCTGTTGACAGAAAGGAAAAGGTATTTATAAATATGAAGATTTACGATTTTCGCATCGAGTATCAGAAGGAACCTCAGGGGCTGTCTGTCACGGTTCCCCGTTTCTCGTGGAAGTTGGAGTCGGAAGAGAAAAACGTGGTACAAAGAGCATATCGCATCAAGGTTACTTGTGTGGACAAAGCGGCGCAAGACGGCGTGCGTGCGGACGTTGGTGTGGCGCAAGGCGACATGTGCGCGTGCGACGATAGTCGCATGGTGAATGGTGGCGTGACGCAAGGCGACATGCGCACGTGCGGCGGTGGCGCGGCGAGCTCCATGCAGGCCATGGCATGGGACAGTGGCCGGGTGGAAAGTGACACAAGCGTCCTGGTTCCCTACGGCGGCGGGGCACTTCGGGAAGAGACAAACTATCAGGTCAAGCTGTTCGTGGAGGACAATCATGGAAACCTGGCAGAATGTGAAACGCGGTTTTCCACGGGAATCTTTGACGCGGCACATTTGCAAGCGAAAATGATTACGCATGATTTTCCGGCGGAAGAAACGGCATGTCCAATCTTTTACAAGCGATTCACGCTCACGAGGCCGGTCAAGAAGGCCTGCGTGTACGCGACGGCACACGGCGTTTACGAGATGGGATTAAACGGGCGGCGTGTCGGCGATGAGTACATGGCTCCGGGATGGACCGAGTACCACAAGCGTTTGCAGTATCAATATTATGACGTTACGGAAATGCTGGCGGCGGAGAATGTATTGGAACTTACAGTGGCAAATGGCTGGTATAAGGGGATTTTAAGCTTCGACTGCAAGCCGAACCGCTATGGCGACCGCGTGGCGGCTTTCGCGGAGTTGCACATTTTCTATGAGGACGGCAGCAGGGATGTCATTGCGACGGACGAGGACTGGGGCGTGCGTACCGGGCAAATTCGTTATAGTGAGATTTACATGGGCGAGACGTTGGACACGACAATCGGGATGGCATCGGGAAATGGCGAAGAGGGATTGGCCGCAGGGAGTGAACATGGCGAAGAAACATTGGCGGCGACCCGGGAAGATGGCGGAGAAAGCTTGGCCACAACGTCGGAACGTATCATCGAGGGCAAGGTTTCTGTGGTCAATTTCGACTCGTCCGTCCTCGTGGCGCAGGAGAGCGAGCCGGTTCGGGTGACGGAAAGGCTTTCACCGAAGCAGATTTTTACCGACCCGAAAGGGAACGTGCTGGTGGATTTTGGCCAGAACCTGACAGGACTCGTGGAGGTGCGGATAAAGGGGAAGAAAGGTCAAAAAATATCTCTTCGCCATGCGGAGGTGCTTGACAAGGACGGCGTGTTTTATCCCGACACGCTGCGCACAGCCATTTCCGAGGACATGTATATATTGAACGGGGAGGAACAAGTGCTGATGCCGCATTTCACGTTCCACGGTTTTCGTTATGCGCTGGTGGAGGGAGTTGAGGAGCCGAAGCCGGAAATGTTTACCGCCTGCGTGATGCATTCGGACATGGAAAAGACGGGAAGCTTCCATTGCTCCAACGAGGCGGTGAACCGTTTGCAGGATAATATCGACTGGAGCCTTCGGGACAACTTTTTCGATATTCCGACCGATTGTCCGCAGCGTGACGAGCGGCTAGGCTGGACGGGGGACGCGCAGGTATTTTCCTGGACGGCGGCATTTAACCGGGGGACGGCTTCCTTTTTCAGGAAATGGATGCATGACGTGGCGGCGGCTTCCTCGTTGGAAAAGGGCGTGCCGCATATCGTTCCGGACATCCAGGGGACGTACAGTTCGGCGGCCTGGAGCGACGTGGCGGTCATCGTTCCGTGGGTCGTTTACCAGACTTACGGGGACACTCGCATTTTGCAGGATTCGTGGCAATGCATGCATGAATGGGTGGATTATATACACAATCAGGTAAATGAAAATGGCTTGTGGATGTCAGGATACCAATATGGTGACTGGAAGGCCTTGGACCGGGAGATGTTGGGTGACGGCAGCGTGGGTGCGACGGACGTTTACCTGATAGCCAACGCATATTATCTATATGTGACGGATTTGGTGGCGAAGACGGCGCGGGTGCTTGGCAAGACGGAGGAGGCCGCGCATTATGAAAAATTGTATGCAGAGACGCTGGAATCCTTCCGCGAGGAATATTTTACCCCGCGCGGGCGCATTGTCAGCGAGACACAGACTGGGTGCGTACTTTCTTTGCATTTTGGTTTGGCGAGGGAAAAAGACCGGGAAAAGATTTTGCAGGCATTGGTCGCCAACGTCGAGAATCACAAAAACCACCTGACGACCGGGTTCGTGGGAACGCCGTATCTGTGCCACGCGTTGTCGGACAACGGGGCGCACGACGTGGCCTCGATGTTGTTTTTGAGGGACGATTTTCCATCCTGGTTATATGGCGTGAAGATGGGGGCGACCACGATGTGGGAGCAGTGGAATGCGATTTATCCGGACGGGACGATGCCGCATCCGGGTTCGAATTCCATGAACCACTACGCATACGGCTCCATCGGCGACTGGATGTACCGCAAAATCGGCGGCATCAATCAGCTTGAGCCGGGGTACCGTAAGTTTTATGTGAAGCCGATGTTTGTGCGGGGAATCGAGGACGCTTGTACGGAGTTGGAAACGCCGTATGGGAAAATCATTTCCGAGTGGAGCTGTCGGAACAAAAAAATCTGCGTGCGGGTCAAAGTTCCGGCAAACACTTCGGCGGTGATTTATTTGCCGGAAAAGGACGGGGCGATAGAGGTCGGTTCCGGCGAGTACGTGTATGAGTATGATACCACGACCAGCTTAAAGGCGGCGAGGTTCAGTCTGGACAACACGTTGGGGGAGATTATGGCGGAGCCGTTGGGAAAAAAGATGCTTGATGAGATGATGCCGGAATTGATGGCCAATCCGATGATTGAATATGCGAAGCAGATGACGCTGGCCGAGGGAATTAGCTCGGCACCGGCGGTGAAGGCGGCCTACGAGGCGATACTCAACGCATTGAACAGGCAGAATTGAAATTTACAATATTGAAGATTATTTCGCAATATCGAAACGAGGGTTCATGGTAAGATATGAGGCAAGAACAAAGGGAGCGCGCAAGCGGTTCTCATAGAAGGAGGATGAAGTCATGAAAGGTAAATTGGTTAAGAAGTTGTTGGCATTGAGCCTGGTTGCGGGCTTGTCCGTATCGCTCTTGGCGGGCTGCGGCGGTAAAGGCGGCGACGGAGATGGCGGGGACGGCAGTAAAGGCGGGAAGGAAGTCACCGACGCGCAGAAGTTCACCTGGTGGATTTATCAGACGGACGGTGCGGGGACTTATTATGAGGATTATAAGGATGCGGCCGCCGTGCAGTGGGTGAACGCCCAGTATTGGGACACGGAGAACGGCGGGGTCGGCACGGCGGAGAATGGTACGAAGCTTCAGTTTGATTATATCGTGCCGATTGCCGGAAATGAGCAGGACAATTTTAATACGATGTTTTCTACCGGAGAATATCCGGAATTGGTAGACCTGGCGGCATCTTCGGAAAATCCGCAGGCCATGGTGGAAAACGGATGGCTGATGGACATTACGGAGTATGTGGAACAGTACATGCCGAATTATCTGGCACTTTTGGATGCCAATCCGGAGTTGAAGCCTTTGACACAGGTTCAGGGAGAGGATGGAAGCGTTCATTATTATGCACTTTACCGTATTGGTGACTCGGTGCGGGAGCCATGGGAAGGCATGATGTATCGACGTGACTGGATTGTGGAGTACGCAGAGCCGACCGAATATGTCTGGGATTGGGAGGATGCGGATGTGCAGAAAAACGGACATCCGGAGGTGACCCCGCTTTCCGAGGCAGTGGCGCAGGACAATTTGAACGGCTGGAAGAAGAACGAGGTGACGGAATTTACGGCGACCCCGGGCGAAAATCCGGACGAGGACTACACGGACAATGTGATTTTCCCGAGCGGGACGGAGGATCCGATTACCATCAGTGACTGGGAGTGGATGTTCGAGGCTTTTGACAAGGCGATTGCTGACCGGGGATGGGAAGATGACACGAACGCATACTGTACGTCGATTTCCTACATGGGCAATAGCACGTTGGGCGATATCGTTTCTTCGTTTGGCGGCGGCAACGGATATTATTATGTCAAGGACGGCAAGGTGTCCTTTGACGGAACGTCGGAAAATTTTGCCACTTATGTGGAATGTATGCAGAATTGGTACGAGAAGGGTTGGCTTGACCAGGCATTTTACACGAGAGCTTCTGATATGTTTTATATGATTAACCAGACGGGAATCAGCCAGGGCAAGGTCGGCGTGTGGAGCAATTATCACGGCAATTCGATTGGCACGTTGATTCGTCCGACTTGTCTGGATGAGCGCGATCAGCAGAACGCATTCGCGATGCCGGCGGCACTTCCGATAAATGACATGTACGGCAGTGAAGATCAGATGTACAAGGAACCGGACGTGTTGTATCAGGA
>CATLEQ010000042.1 GCA_949915905.1 uncultured Lachnospiraceae bacterium
AATCATATCCGCCAGTTTCAGTGCCTCAACATCCGTGTTAAGTACGCCTGCAATTTCTTTCATCACATTTCGCCGTTCGCTCTCAATGTGACTGATACGGCCTGCCGCAAGCTGTTCTTCCTCCGTCAGCCGCTTCGCCATGGGGTTCATTGCCCGCATGTCGTTATTAAACAGCCCACAGTGGTCTACGACGATGCGCAGGCCGGGAAATTTTTCCGCACATGCCGCCACCAACTCCGGCTGATCCGGAAGGTGCAAAAACAAGGGAAGCCCGCTTTCGCATATGGCTCCTAAGAGCCCGTCATACTCTCCCGCGGCAAACGCCTGAACCTCCCGCGGATCCATGCCTGGAATCAGCCGAATGGCACGCCCGCCGGGAGATTCCTTTACCTTTCGGATTTGCGCCTTATATTCCGGATCCATACGGTTGACACGAAGCACCCAGCTAAAACGATCCGGGTATTGCATGCTGGCCAGCTCCGCCGTGGGACAAATCGGGCGAATCACGCCTTCTGCCAAAACCTCGTGCGGGTCATAGGAAAATACGTCCTTCAGCCAATATTCATCAATCACCAGCCCGCGAATTCCCGGGGCGTCCATGGCCGCCAGCGTTTCCCCGATGCGCCCCGGTCCGATATGAGCCTGCGTATCAACCACGTCCAACCTGCCTTTTTCAAACACGTAAATTCCCTCCGTCCGTATAAAGATCCAAGCGGGTCACCATCAGTTTGCCGTCTATTTCCTCCAGCTTGTTAAACTCCGTCACCATCATGGAAAAGGTCGGAGCGTTCTCCATTCCCTTCGGTGTCAGGTACATCTCATATACCAGGGCCGCCACGCCGTCCCCGACCGTCATCTGCTTGATTGGCCCCATCTCCATCGTGCAACGATCTCTCTGCTCCTTCATGCTCGCCTGATAATCACGGAATTTCTGGTCGGTCGCGCCAATCGCCGAAATCACGGCATCCGCGGTATACAAATCGTTTGACCACTTTATCCATCCCTCATAATCCGGCTGCCACTCTCCCCATGCGATATACATGCGGTTTGCCATCCTTTCCTCAAGCGTGCCCCCGACGCTTTCCCTTGCCTTTGCGGCCGCCTCTTCTCTTAACATTTTTGCATTTTCCACACCCATCGTAGTGTCCTCCTTTTTTGATTTACCAATATATTGTTCGGCATTATTTTCGAAACGCCATATCGGCATTATATCCTGCAAAACGGCATCTGAAAACATCTATTTTCGCTATTTTATATTTATTTTCGCTATATTTAAAAATATAGTCTATTTTTGATATAGATTCACGAAATTTAATATGTTATAATATGATTACTATTCACCTTCGAATGAAAATCAACAAGTCAACTCGCAAGCTTGCTTGCAAGAATACACTTGACACCAGAAAGGGGTTTTATATGATGAAAAGCGAAACCTATGCGGACATGTATTTTGACATGGTAAAATCCAATTATGGGCTATACCACTGGGAGTATGACGCGCTTGGAAACCTTCTTTACAGCTCCTGCCACTGGCCGGAGCTGTATGAAAAGTTTTTTATTTTTACCGGGTGTAAAAACTATATGATGGACTTTATCGGCGGTCACCAGACGCCCTTGATTTTGAGCACCTACCTGGGAATGGAATGGGCGGCCGTCCGCGCGGACGACGACCACATCTACGTCCTTGGCCCCGCCATGCTAAGTGACGTAACCGACGAACTGATCCGGCAAACCCTGGACGCTTTCAGCCGTTCGATTACCGCCGGCTTTTCCGGCGACTTTATCGCCCTGGTTCACAAGCTCCCAATCATCGCGCTTACCAGCCTTCAAAACCTGACCCTGATGATGACCTATTCGCTGACCAGGATCCAATATCAAACCAGCGACATTCATTATCGAAATGAAAATTCTTCCAATATCGGGCAGTACCAAAACGCCTCCTCGTCGTGGGACGATTCCGACACAATGGACGCGCTGCGCCAAATGCTCCACGTACTTGTAAGCGGCGACCTGAATACCGACGTCTTCCTCGACCGTTCTTTCTTCGCGCGGATTTGCAATTCCCTGCATTTGCCCGCCACCCTTTCGGGCTTTAAAAACGCCGTGTACTTCTGGGGAACGCTATGCTCGCAGTCGGCCATCCGGGGAGGCCTGCTTGCCGAAAACGCCCACGAGTTACTTGGACTTTATCTGCAAAATACCGGAAGCTGCCGCAACATTGACGAAATTATCATCGTGGCTCAAACCATCTACAGTGACTACCGTAACCGGGTGGGCAAAATTTTGACCGTCCCCGGCACCAGCCGGGAAATCCGGGACTGCTGCCAATACATTCTGGCACACCCCACGGAAAAGCTGACAGTTCCCCGGCTTGCCGCACAGTTTGGCTATACAGATTATTATTTTTCAAGAAAATTTCATGAAGAAACCGGCGAACACATTTTGTCCTACATTCGGCGCACAAAAATGGAGACCGCCGCCTTTTTCCTGGTAAACAGTGGCATGAGTATCCAGGAAATCAGCGACGCCCTCCTTTTTTCCAATCGCAATGTATTTACAAATGTGTTCCGCCGGCAATTCGGATGCTCGCCCGCCGTTTATCGCAGGGAGCATGGCGGCTCGTAGACACATCGCCCTACGGCCGCCTTCCAGCCGTCCTTTTTCTTTTCCCGCGGCTCGGCCTTCATCTGCGGCCGGTACCATGTCCGTTCCATTTTTTGCAAAATGTCCTCATCATAGAGACCTAGCGCGATGCCCGCCGCATAGGCCGCTCCAATCGCCGACATTTCCTCGGCCTTTGAAACCGCTACGTCTGTCTCTAAAATGTCGCTTTGGAACTGCATCAGGTAAGCATTTCTTGTCGGGCCGCCGTCCACCCGCAGTTCCCGCGCGTCAAAGCCGATATCCTGGCGTATCACTTCCGCATCCTGCGATGCCATTTCCAGACCCGCATCCTGCGCTGTCACTTCCATCCTTGCATCCTGCGATGCCGCTTCCAATCCCGCGTCCTGCGCCATCGCCTCCACGACATCGGCAATCTGGTAGGCGATGCTCTCCACCGCCGCCCGCACGATTTCATTTCGCCCGGTCGTGCGCGTAATCCCGCTCAATATGCCCTTCGCCTGGCTGTTCCAATAGGGCGCGCCCAGCCCGGAAAATGCCGGAACCAGATAAAGCTCGTCGTCTTGCAATGCATTTTCACAGAGTTCTGCCGTCTCCCCGGCCGAGGAAATCAACTTTACCTCGTCCTTCAGCCAGCTTACGACCGCCCCGGTATAATTGATATTGCCCTCCAGCACATAATTGACCTCGCCCCCGAGCTTCCACGCAAGAGAAGTCACCACGCCGTGGGTACTCTCGATTGCCCTTGCCCCGGTATTCATCATGATGGACGAGCCGGTGCCGTAGGTGGCCTTTACCATGCCCGGCCTTACACATCCCTGGGCAAACAATGCCGCATGCGAATCCCCCAACATGCCGTGTATCGGTATCGGGTGCGGGAACCCGCCTTCAAAATCGCTCTCACCAAAACAAGCATCCGAATCGCACACCTCGGCCAGGCACGATGCGTCCACGCCAAAGAGACGGCAAATTTCCTCATCCCATTCCAGCGTGTGAATCTGAAACAACTGCGTGCGGGACGCATTGGAGTAATCGGTCTTGTACGCCGCACCTTTGGTCAGGCAATATAGCAGCCAGGTATCTATCGTGCCCATACAAAGCTCGCCCGCGCGCATCTTGTCCCGCGCCCCGTCCACGTTTTCCAAAATCCACGCAAGCTTCGAGGCCGGAAAATACGGTGACAGCTTAAGTCCCGTCCGGCGGAAAATTTCCCCGCCGACGTTTTCGCCCCGCTTCTCCAATCTGGCACAAATCTCCTTTGCCCGGGAACATTGCCACACGATGGCATCCGCCACCGGCCTGCCGCTTTTTTTATCCCACGCAAGACACGTCTCCCGCTGGTTACTGATGCCGACTCCGCATACATTTCCCGCGTCAATGCCCGCATTTTGCACCAACCGCCTCACGACCGCGACGGTATTTTGATAAATCTCCTCCGCGTCATGGGAAACCCAGCCGTCCTCGCTGATGATCTGCCGCTGGGAAATGTCTTCGCGCCGCAGCACCTTTCCCACCGAATCAAACAACAGCGCCTTCGTCCCCTGCGTGCTCTGGTCAATGCTGATGATATATTGTTCCGCCATTTTACACACCTCTATTTTAATGCTTCTTTCACCTTGGCCGCAATTCCCCCGGCATTCAGTCCATACGTGTCAAACACTTCCTGCGACGTGCCCGTCACCACCGGCGTGTCCGGCAATGACATCGTAAGTACCTTCTTCGGACATTCCCTGCCGACCACCTGCGCAACCATCGAGCCGAGTCCGCCGAACGGGGCGTGTTCTTCCACGGTCACCACGGCCTTCGCATGCGTCGCCGCCTCTACGACCGCCGACTCGTCAAGCGGCTTCACGCAATACATGTCAAGTACCGTGGCACGGATTCCTTCCTTTTCCAGAAGTTCCGCCGCCGCCTTCGCCGGACCGACCATCTCCCCGCAGGCAATGATTGCCGCGTCCTCGCCTCTTTTGACGAACGTGGCCTTGTCCATCTCAAACGGCACGTTTCCTTCCTCGTACACCGGGTCGACCGCATTTCTCCCGACACGGATGTAAGCAGGCTTCTCGTCTTGTAAAAGCGCCTTCGTCAGTTCCCGCGTCTGCAGGTGGTCGCTTGGAATGTACACCCGCATGTTCGGAATGGCGCTCATCGCCGCGATGTCTTGCGCGGAATGATGGCTCATGCCCAGCGCGCCATAGCTGACCCCGCCGCTGATGCCGATTAATTTTACGTTCGTATTGGAATATGCCGCGTCAATCTTGCACTGCTCGTAGCTTCTGGTCGACAAAAAACACGCCGGGGAAACCGCATACGCCTTTTTTCCGCATTTCGCCAGCCCGGCGGCAATGCTCACCAGGTTCTGCTCGGCGATTCCGGTCTCCACGAACTGCTCCGGATAGGTTTCTGCAAACGGGGTAAAGGAACCGCTCCCCCGCGAATCACTACAAAGTGCCACGATGCTTTTGTCCGTTTTCGCCGCTTCCATCAAAACTTCGCATATCATCTGCTTATTTGCCGTCTTCGCCATTATGCGTGCACCTCCTCATCTACATCCGCCCTTGCCAAATCAATACAAATCTGCGTGTATTCTTCGTCCGACGGCACCTTGTGATGCCAATTCACCTTGTTTTCCATGACCGGAGAGCCTTTGCCCTTGACCGTGTTGGCAATTAACACCGTCGGCCTGCCCTTGACCGTCTTTGCCTCCTCGAACGCCGCATGAAGCTGGTCAATGTCATTTCCGTCCGCCACGTCAATCACGTTCCAGCCGAAGCTTCTGAAGCGTTCATGCAAATCATCATGCGCCATGACCTCTTCCGTGCCGCCGGAAATCTGCAGGCGGTTCCGGTCAACGACCGCGCAGAGATTGTCGAGCTTGTAATGGCTGGCCGCCATCGCGCCCTCCCAGACCGAACCCTCCGCCAGCTCGCCGTCTCCCATGACGGTATAGACGCGATAATCACGCCCGTCCATTTTTCCCGCCTTCGCCATCCCGACGCAGACCGGCAGGCCGTGCCCGAGCGAGCCGGAATTCATCTCGATGCCCGGCAGCTTGTTATTCGGATGCCCGATGAACTTAGAACCATATTTACTAAATTCCTTATGTAATTGCTCCTTCGAAAAAAATCCTTTTTTCGCCAACACGGAATAATAAGCCTCCACGGAATGCCCCTTGCTTAGTACAAACAAGTCCCGGTCGGGAGAATCCATGTTTTCCGGGGAAATATTCATCTGCCGGAAATATAATTCCACCAAAATGTCCATCACGCTCATGTCACCGCCGATGTGTCCTGCCTTTCCGGCCCGAATCAAATCCACCGTGTCCCTTCTCAGTTCATACGCCAACGCCTCTAAATTCATCTCACATTGCTCCTTTCTAAACCGCCCGCCCTCTTACCGCGCGGATACATCCGTCCGCTTTTTCTTTCGCCTGCGCGGGGTATGCCTCCTCACTCGCCGCGCAGGTAGGCCTTTACTTCTTCTTCAATCGGGTCATACAAATCCGGCTTGATGCCGATATATTTGCACGCCTCATAGAGCACCGGCACCACGTCCTTATGAATGCCCACGCAGTGGTGAATGTATGGTCCTTCTACGATTTTGGCCTCCAGGCGTTTGATATTTTCCACTTCCACCCAAAGATAGGTGCCCATTCCCTTCGGCCCATCCACGCCTTTTGCCCTGCCGAGCAGTAAGGAGTATTCGCCATTGTCCCCGTCAAAACGGCACAAGGTCACGTCGCCGTGCTTGGCTTGTGCCGTAAGGCTCCCCGGATGGTCAAACGCCAGCGGGTAAGTAAGCTGCGGCTTTTCCTGCGCCACGGAAACCGGCCACGGCCCGCAGTGCTGCAAAAGCTCGCCGTTCTCGATATCCGGGTGACGAATCGTCCAGTCCGCAAAAAATCCCCTCTTTTCTCCCATGCCTGCCGCTTCTACCATCAGCGCGGTGATTGCACCGTGAATGTCCGTCTCGCACACGACCGGGATTCCCTCGTCATTTAAAATGGCGTTGGCCGCGCAAGGCATGATGCCAATCTCCGTCTGCAGCGCGTTCCAGCACTGGATGGCCGCCGCCTTGCAACCGTATTTCTTTACCAGATTCTTCATGGCCGCCGCCAAAGCCGCCACGTTTTCCACTTCCTCGTCCTTGATTTTGATTTCCATGTTTGCATGGATGTAATCGAGCATTTCCGCCATCTGCTCCGCATTCTGCTTCACGGCCTTGATTTCCTCCGTCAGCTCCGTCATCGGAATCGGTGCCAGTTGGACGTTGAATTTCTCCAACAATTCGCCCTCGTTGCACATCGTCGTCCAAAAGTCAAACGGCCTCGTCGAAATCTGCAGGATGCGGATATTTTTAAATATCTTCACGATGTTGCAGACGGTAAGAAAATCCTTCACGCCACGCTCAAACACCGGGTCGCTTAAGCGGCAGTTTGTCAAATATGTAAAGGGAATCTGAAAACGGCGCAACACTTTTCCGGTCGCAAACAATCCGCACTGAGTGTCGCGAAGCCTCGTTCCGTCCGCTTCCGGTCGCTCATCTAACGGCCCCCACAGAAGAACCGGCACGCCGAGGCGTTTTGCCAGTCTCGCGCAGACATATTCCGTCCCGAAATTGCAGTGCGCGAGCAACAAGCCGTCCACGCCCGCCGCCTCAAATTTCGCCGCGATTTTTTCCACGTCATTGTCATCGTAAAGCAATCCTTCTTCGTTAACGTCCGTAATGTCCACGAACTCCACGCCCATCTCCTGAAGCCGCTTTGCCGTCAGCCCCCGGAACTTAATCGCGTCCGGCGCACTGAAAATACTTCTCCTCGTAGGTGCATACCCTAACTTCACAATTGTCCTTGCCATCATAAAAACCTCCTTACTATGAGCACTTAGTGACCGTCCTTCGGTCACTTACGTGCGAATGTAGTTGTGGGTCACTTGGCGAGGTACTTTCGAGCCTAGTGACAGCACAACCTCCTTGTTACTATGAGCACTATCTTTATCTAAACAATACAAAATCACCAGCTGAATTTCATCAATTTCTTAAGTATTTTTCACTTAATTTTCAACTTAACACTTGCTTTTTTATTCATCACAGACTATACTTTAGAGCATAAACAATAATTACAACTTAACATTCATTATCGTTTGGTAAATTTTACAATAATAATGCAAAAGGAAGTGTATCCCCATGTCCATCACCGCCAAAGAACTGGCCAAAAAGCTAAACATTTCTGCTGCCGCCGTCTCCATGGCGTTAAACGGAAAGCCCGGCGTAAGCACCGAAACGCGTAAAATCGTCTTGGACGCCGCCGAGCAATACGGATATGATTTTACCCGGATTTCCGAGAAACACCAGCCCACGGGCAGCATTCATTTCGTTATTTATAAAAAACACGGTGCCATCGTGGACGACACCCCGTTCTTTTCCCAAGTGTCCGAAGGCATTGCCGACACTTGCAAAAAGAAAGGTTACAAGCTCATCATCAGTTATGTTTATGGAAATGATTCGGATTTTGAAGAACAGTTGAGAAATATTCAGTACTCCGACTGCATCGGCATTATTTTGCTGGGAACGGAGATGACCCCGGAAGACGTAAAGCATTTTCAAAGGCTGCCCCTCCCGCTGGTCATCCTGGATACGTATTTTGAGACAGTTACCGGAAACTACGTGCTGATTAATAACGTACAAGGGGCTTATCTGGCCGCCAGCCATCTGATTCAAAAGACAAAAAAACAACCCGGATACCTGCGCTCGGCTTATCCCATCGGCAATTTTTCCGAACGTAATTCCGGCTTTTACAAGGCCGTGCGCGCCTATGGCATGTCCTCCCAAAAAAGCATCGTCCACATGCTGACTCCCTCCATCGACGGGGCCTATGCGGACATGAAGGAGATTTTAGAAAACAAGGAGGAACTCGCCGCCTGCTATTTTGCCGACAACGACCTGATTGCCATCGGCGCCATGAAGGCTTTGAAAGAATATGGCTACTCCATCCCGGAAGACATCGCCATGGTCGGATTTGACAATATCCCGTTCAGCCGCTTGATAGAGCCAACGCTTTCCACCATCAACGTCCCCAAACAATATATGGGAGAGATGGCGGTCAATCGTCTGATTACACTGCTTACGGAAAAAGGGGCACAGCCGGTCAAAATCGAGATTTCCACCCAATTGATTGAGCGGAAGTCCGTATAAGCGACGTTTCCATGACAGAAAAAACAAATTCATGATAGCTATAAATGGATTTTTCCATTATAATTTCAAATGGTCATATTCCATTTTTAAAAAACATTTGGAGGAATAAAAATGAATGCTACACGCAAAAAAGTAAATTATCAAACGACCATCTACGCCTGCTTTATCGGATACGTGGTGCAGGCGGTCGTAAACAATTTCGTCCCCTTGCTCTTTTTGACATTTGAGCGCACCTACCAGATTCCGCTGTCAAAGATTACGTTGCTCGTGACTTTCAATTTCGGAATCCAACTGCTGATTGATTTGATTTCCGCTGCTTTCGTGGATAAAATCGGATACCGCATCTCCATTGTCGCCGCGCATGTTTTTGCCGCCGCCGGACTGATTTCCCTCGCGTTTCTTCCTGATCTTTTCGGGAAATCATTCGGCGACCCGTTCATCGGCCTTTTACTTGCCGTGACGATTTATGCCATAGGCGGAGGACTGACCGAAGTCTTAATCAGCCCCATCATGGAAGCCTGCCCCTCCGACAACAAGGAGGCCGCCATGAGCCTTTTGCACTCCTTCTACTGCTGGGGACACGTATTCGTCGTCATCGTGTCCACACTATTTTTCTATTTTGTCGGGATTGAAAACTGGAAGATACTGGCATTGATTTGGGCCATCTTGCCGATTATCAACGGATTCGTATTCGTCACGACCCCGATGGCATCTTTAATCGAGGAAGGAGAGACCGGGCTGACATTAAAAGAACTGGTGCGCAAGAAAATTTTCTGGGTATTGATGCTGATGATGCTCTGCGCCGGTGCCAGCGAGCAGGCCGTAAGCCAATGGGCCTCGACTTTTGCCGAGCGCGGCCTGGGCGTGAGCAAGACCGTTGGGGATTTGGCCGGCCCCATGTCCTTCGCCATCCTGATGGGATGTTCGCGCGCGTACTACGGAAAACGCGGTGAAAACATTGACCTTGACAAGTTCATGCGCTATAGCTGTCTTTTGTGCATCGTGTCCTACCTTTGTATCGCGTTCATCCCCAATCCGATTGTCGGCCTGATTGGATGCGCGGTGACCGGCTTGTCCGTCGGCATCATGTGGCCCGGCTCCTTTAGCAAGGCTTCGTTTTCCATCCGAAACGGCGGAACGGCCATGTTCGCACTATTGGCCCTGGCGGGCGACTTGGGCTGCGGCGGGGGACCGACCCTGGCCGGCATCGTGTCCGGTGCCTTTGGCGATAATCTGCGCTATGGGATACTGGCGGCGGTGATTTTCCCCGTACTTTTACTGGTGGGACTTGCATTGTGCAAACGGCCAATCAAGCCAACACATGCAACCAAATGAATCGCCGTCTATGGTAAGAGAAGATCCCGAGGCACGGTTGCTCAGACGTGTTACTCACAAGAATAACCATAACACCTTCCATTAAAAAAGAGCTTGCTTTTAACCGAAAAACAGTTATTAGGCAACGCTCTTTTTAATTTTGCTATGCTCCATTCAATTCATCCACCGCATCGTTAGGATTTTCAATATATTCTTCTGTTTCAATAACAGAATCTTCTTCGGACTTCTGCATCGCATTCTTTTCTATATCTTTTTCAATCGTATACATTCCTATGTCATATTTCTGTATATCCCCAATAATTGTTGCCATATTTTTATCTTCTTCTGGATTAAATAAATACTCTGCAATTATTTGTGGCAATTTAAAAAGTGATACCAACATAGTAACAAATGACGAAACCACAGTGGTTATAACACCAACAATACTTTCAATCGAACCTGCTCCAGATAATTTTTCTATGATATGAAGGGCACTACTTATGGTGATAATAAACAATACTGCTAACGCAACCATGATCGTCATAATCACCCAGAAAAATATTTTTTTGTAAGTATTTTTTATTTCATTCGATGATTTTGTATGCGCTATATAATTTTGCAAAAGTTCCGTGTATTTTTGGGTATGCTTTTCATATTCTTTTGAGCCGTCCACAAATTCATATGTATGGTTATTAATATCCGCCATCGTACAACACCTCATATATCCGCTTCTCAACAGAAGCTTCTTTTACCTGAAAATACTTAGCCAAATATTTTACTGTATAAATGCGGTTATCGCTTTCCTTCATCGCATAATTATACTGTTTGACAAAAAGATTTCGAGGCATGAGCAGTTCTGCCGCAAATCTATTCGCACGGATTTCCCGCTCCGAATTATGGTCTTTTCTTGGATAGGTCTCTTCAAACGCGCAGTCCGCATTCCTATTCATAGGATTCCCGACAAAATCAAACAAATAATGCGCAAGCTCATGTGCCATTACGAATCTCTGATGCTCAAACGGCTCGTTGCTATCCGTAAAAATGACTCTGTCAGAACCATAAACTTCCTTTGTCCTTCCGCCCACATAAATAACACCCGAATTATTATCCGGCATATGCTTTGCCCGACGTACGTCTATTCCAAATCCTTTTATAATTTTGACTATGGGTGTCGCCAGCTCATTATTGTAACCCACACTAGATGCCATCCGCAATATTTCACCAGCCACTCCAACAGCCTGCTCAGGGGTATATTCAACCCCATTTCCATCATTTTCCAACAAGGAAACAATTTTTTCCGCATATTCATTAAACGTTTTACTCTCTCTCTTCTCCATTTTTTTCTTCCTCTGTACTATGTATAAGTCTATGTCGATTATTTTTGCCATACGCCGCTCTCTAACATCCCTTTCTTGGTTTTTAAACAAGCGTATATTGACAATCATCTGACCTGATGCCACCTGATCATTTTATCCATCTCATTAATTACCAGTATAATAATTTAAAAGCTTGTCCATGTCAATTCGCAAAACTACCAAAATTTTCAATTTTTACTTTGGACATAGCCCAAAACATAAGAGCACCGGCCAGTCCTCGACTTTTATAACCTTCACACATGTACAAGGCGTGCGCTCATAGAGCGCACGCCTTGTACCGTCTCATTTATTCTTTCTATCCGGCAAAGTTACCATTCGCGACAATTTTATTTTACCTAAATCAAATCATACTTCACAACATCCATCTCCACTTCGCCGTCGGCGAAGAACGAAATCCCTTCCGCCGCCGTATCCGTATATATCGTGGCAGAAAGCACATACGCCCCGTCATTGACAAAGACTTCCACGCTAAAGTTGTCCAGAATAATCCGCATCTTGATCCGACCGTCCCTTCCCTGGACAAAGCAACGGCGTTGGTGAATAATCGCCCGCCTCGACCCGGAATGCTTCCTGTCCACTTTCACGATGGACTCATAAGGCCGGAAGCTGATTGACGTATGGCATTCCTCATTTTGTGCAAAGCGTACCGCGAACTTCCTATATATCTGCTGTTCGTCACCCGGACGGATGGATACTTCCATGTCAACCCTGCGTCCCTTTACCCCCTCCAATTCTATAAGGTCTTTGAAACGTACGTTTTCGTACTCGGTTTTCTCCCCGCGCATGTCCTCCAATTCCCGAATCGGCTTCTGGTACAACCGCCCGTTCTTGATAGAAAGCTCACGCGGCAGGCTCATCTGCCCGAACCATACCCGCTCCCTCGTATGAAGATTACAAGTATCCCAGTTTTGCATCCAGCCTATCATGATCCTCCGTCCGTCCGGGGCCAGGATGGTCTGCGGCGCATAAAAATCAATGCCATAATCCACGGCCTGGTCGCGTTCCTCGGTAAAAGTATCCGTCTCTTCGTCATAACTTCCAATCAGACAAAGCGTCCCATTCCCGTTGTGGTACTCAAACCCTTGCGGAATCATGTCCTGGGGACTCGTAAGCAGCACCTGCTTTCCGTCAAGCTCGAAAAAATCCGGGCATTCCCACATCAGGCCAAAACGCCCGTTGTTAGCCGCCAATATTTTTTCATACTTCCAATGAATGGCATCCGGGCTGCTGTAAAGAAGAATCCGTCCGTCCCTTTCCTCTGTACAATTTCCTATCACGCAACGGTAAGTGCCATCCTTTTTTTTCCAAAGCTTCGGGTCGCGAAAATCAAACCTGCACCCGTCCTCCGGCAAGTCCGCCTCACCAAGAACCGGATTTTGTGGACACTTTTCATAATCAATCCCGTCTCCAATGGCGATACATTGCCTTTGCACCTCGCGCCTGCCGCCGTCCGGCTGTGTTTCCAGGCAGACTCCCGTATACATCAGCAAATGCCTGCCGTCCGGCAGCACGACCGCGTTGCCGGAAAAGCACCCGTCCCGGTCGTAGTCTGCATCCGGTGCAAGTGCCGCCGGGAGCTGCCGCCAATGCAAAAGGTCCTTACTCACCGCATGTCCCCAGTGCATCGGTCCCCACCTGGTGCTAAACGGATGATATTGATAAAACAAATGATATTCCCCTTTATAATAAGACAATCCATTGGGATCGTTCATCCAACCCACGCGGGCGGACAGATGGAATTTTGGACGCGCCTCGTCCATCGTCTTTCTTTCCAGTTCTTCCTCATACTTTCGCACGTCGCGCAAACTCTGACTCGTCATATCCAAACCTCCTTCAATCCTACGATGATAAAAAGCAACTCCCGACGGCTTTTTACGGCGCGATGAACCAGAATGATGCACCACGCCACGAACGCCACATAAACTTTAACATTATTCTTCGCTTTCCACTTCCGTGTAGCGGTCATATGCGTCCTGATACACCTTCAACAGCTTATCCATGCCGCACTTGTCCCGTAGCCTTTGTATATAGCTCTCCCACTCCTCGTCCGTGGGACCGCCGTTTTTCAGCCACAAGCCCTCCTGCTCCGCCACCATGGTTTCAAAGTCCGCCTTGTACCAGTCAATGTCGTCCAATTCCTTGCTCGTAAACACACAGTCCACCGGATAAACGGCCGTGCTGTCCACATAAGGCATCCAGAATTCGTTCAAATCGGTCAGACGCTCAATCGCCCGGTCTTCCATCTTGAAGGTCGTCAGGTAATAATCACTGAGAATCAGCTTCGGCCCCCACACCTCGCACTCGCCTTTCAGCTCGCCGGAGCTCTTTCCATACGTCTTCTGACACTCCTCGTCCGTAATGCTCTGCCATACGCCGTCCTCGTCTTGTTCTGTGAAATACGTGCCAATCGGTCCATACTGGAGCTGCATCACGTTTTCCGGAGCGTACCACATGTCAAAAAATTTCAGCAGGTTCGCCGGGCTTTTACACATCTTCGTAATACACAACTGTCCGCTGGTGATTCCGCCGCCGGTACGCACGGTCACGTTGTGGGTGCCGTCCGGACCGTCTAACACCGGCAAAAACACGTAGTCATCCGCATAGTCTCCCATCACCTCTTCGATGTACCACCAGGTCGTGACACCGACGTTGCCCTGGGAGCATTTGGAAATCAACTGCGTCGAGTCCTGGCTGAACATCTCGATATCCATCAGGCCTTCCGCATACCAGTCATGGAAATACGTAATCGCCTCCCGGTACTCGTCGGACACGCAGACAAATTCCACCGTCCCGTCATCGCGCAGGACAAGGTCGTTACACACGTCGTTCGGCCAGTTCGTAAAGCCAAAGCCCGCGTAAAAGATATTCTGCCCCCAGCACCACTCGTCAAACCCGGTACTCATAGGGACGGTGCTGCCCGGCGCGTTTCCGTAATACGTCGCACTCATGTCATTGTCCTTGAACGCCTTCAATGCCGTGTGCAGTTCATCCAGCGTCGTCGGCACTTCCAGGTTCAACTCGTCCAGCCATGCCTTGTTAATCATAGAAAACTGCGGAATCGTATAAATGCTGTAGTCCTCGTCCGCGCCGATACCGCCCGTTCCCATACGCTCTCCTGAAGGCAGACCGTAAATATAGCCGTCGTCCATGGTAATGGCACTTCGGATGTCCGGATTTTCCTCCAAAATCTTCGTCAGGTTCGGCATGTACTCCTCCGTCAAATACGGAGTCAGGTCGATAAACGTGCCGTCATCTCCATAGCGCGACAAATCATAGTTGCTAAACCCAACTCCAAGAAACGCGTCCGGCAGCTCGTCACCCGCGATACGGATGTTTACCTGCTCCGCCAGGGACTCACTCATGGTCGTCCAGTCAATCTTGATTCCCGCCTCTTCCTGAAGCTGGTTTAGCACCACATTGTCATCATAGCCTTTGCTCAAGGCGCTCATCCCGCCCAGTATCGAAAACTCCGTCTGCGACGTGTCCGTGTTGGCCGTGCCCCTCTCTTCATAGCCCGCCTTTCGCCCGCATGCCGTCATGGTCAACACAAGACCTGCCGCCAGCGTACAAGATATCAGCTTTTTCCATCGTCTCATTTTATAATGTCGCTCCTTTCTAATCGGTTGGAGCTTCCCTTTTCCAACCATAATTATTACACACTTCTTGCTTGAAATCAACAACTCATTCACAAACGGCAAATCCCGTCACCGTTTCGTATCGCGCCAGCGCAGATCAAACAGTGAACAAGCCTCATCCTTTCACCGCACCGGCCATGAATCCTTTCTCGAAATATTTCTGTACGAACGGATAAATGACAAGCATCGGAGCCGCCGCTATGATGATGGAAGAAAACTTAATCATCTCCGTCATCTTGTTCAATTCTGCAAAGCCGCCGGACACCATGCTCTGCTGGCTGGCACTGGCCGAGCTTTTAATCAAAATGTTCCTCAATACTAAAGGCAATGGTGCCTTGGCCGGGCTTGGCAGGTAAATCATCGCCGTAAACCAGTCATTCCAGTAGGCAACCATGCTGAATACGACCATGACCGCCATAATGGAACGGCTCAGCGGCACCACGATACGGATGAACGTCGTCCACTTGGAAGCCCCGTCAATCTCCGCCGCCTCAATCATCGCCTTGGGGATACTGTTTTCGAAGAAATTCCTCACGATAATCATGTTCCCCACGGCCACTCCACCCGGCAGAAAGAGTGCCCACATATTGTTAATCAGTCCCATCTGCTTTACCACCAAATAGGTCGGAATCATACCGCCGCCAAAATACATGGTAATGACGAAGAAAATGCTCAAAAATTTCCTGCCCGGAAGATTTTTCACGCTGAGCGGGTACGCCGTCAAATAAAGAACCACAACGGAAAAAATCGTACCGATAATCGTATATTTAAAGCTGTTTAAAAGACCCGTCAAAATGTTGGGGTCGGCAAACACCGACTTGTACCCGTCCAAAGTAAACTGGCTCGGTAAAAGAAACGTCTTTCCCGCATATACGTCATAGGGATCAGATACGGAAGCCACCAGGATATAGTACAAGGGATAGGCAACAATAAACAAGATAATCACACAGAAAACCACCAATATGATGTCGCTGCTTCTTTCCGAAAGTCCCGTTGGCTTTCCAGATTTCGATTTATTACTCATATCGCACCTCCTAAATGAAACTCGTGTCTTCAGATATCTTGCTTGCCATCTTATTTACAATAATCAGCAGTATGATATTCACCACCGTGTTAAACAAGCCCACCGCCGTCGAATAACTGTATTTGGCGTGTTCGATACCTTGTTGGTACACATACACCGCGATCACGTCGCTTACCGCCTTGTTCAAATCCGTCTGCAACAGCCATACCTTCTCGAATCCCACATTCATCAGGTTGCCCGCGCTCATAATCAGGTTCAACACCATGACCGAAGTCAATGCCGGAATATCAATATGAAGAATTCTCTGGAAAAGAGAAGCTCCATCCACCTTCGCCGCCTCGTAAAGGGACGTATCCACATTAGACAGCGTGGCCATGTACACGATGATGCCCCAGCCCGCGTCCTGCCAAATACCGGATGCGATGTAAATCGTACGAAATGCAGAAGACTCCGTCAAAAAGTCAATGGAGGTTCCCGCAATCAGGTTCAAAAGTCCGCCCGACGGACTCAAGAAAATCTTGAGCATGCCGCAGACTACCATGATGGAAATAAAGTGCGGCGCGTAAAGCACCGTCTGCGTCACTCTCTTCAAACGCTGGAACCTCATCTGGTTCAGCATCAATGCCAGAATGATAGGAATCGGGAAACTCCACAGCAGGCTGTAAAGACTCAGCAAAATGGTATTCTTAATCATCCTGCCGCAGGTAGGCGCGCTAAAGAACCGC